>NZ_JAMPQD010000025.1:0-84025 GCF_028482245.1 Providencia sp. PROV129 | reverse complement strand
CGTCACAGCACGAAATATGAAGAATAAAAAGGCCCGCACTAAGGCGGGCCTCTTCAACTTTCGGATGTAGCGAAAGCGTATTACTTGGCGTTCAGACGCTCTTTGATACGAGCTGCCTTACCAGAACGCTCACGCAGGTAGTACAGTTTAGCTCTGCGAACAGCACCACGGCGTTTAACAGCAATGCTATCTACGACTGGTGAGTGAGTTTGGAAGACACGCTCAACACCTTCGCCGTTAGAAATTTTACGAACAGTGAATGCAGAGTGCAGACCGCGGTTACGAATAGCGATAACCACGCCCTCGAATGCCTGCAGACGTTTTTTAGAGCCTTCTACGACCCATACCTTAACTTCCACAGTATCACCCTGACGGAATGAAGGTACGTCCTGCTTCATTTGCTCTTGTTCAATTTGTTTAATAATGTTGCTCATAATAACTCTCTTACCCTAGGTAAACTGATATGTTTAGACAATTAATTGTCTGGATTCATTTGTTGCTCAGACTGATATTCACGTTGGAACTCAGTCAGCAACATCCTCTGCTCGTCAGTCAGAGCTAGGCTTTCCAGAAGCTCAGGTCTTCTAAGCCAGGTACGGCCAAGTGATTGTTTCATGCGCCAGCTATCTATTTTAGCGTGATTCCCCGAAAGTAATACATCCGGGACTTGCATGCCATCTAACACTTCAGGGCGGGTATAGTGAGGACAATCTAACAAGCCATCAGCAAAAGAATCTTCTTGAGCTGAAGCTTGATGACCAAGCACCCCTGGTATAAACCGAGATACTGAGTCTATCAACACCATTGCAGGGAGTTCCCCACCACTGAGAACGTAATCGCCGATTGACCATTCTTCGTCAACTTCGGTTTGAATGATACGCTCATCAATGCCTTCATAGCGGCCACAAACAAGTATTAATTTCTCATTGGTTGCCAGCTCGCAAACACCGTCTTGACTTAGCTTGCGCCCTTGCGGTGAAAGATAAATAACCTTTGCACCCTCACCAGCCTCAGTTCTTGCTGCGTTGATTGCATCCTTAAGCGGTTGCACCATCATCAGCATGCCTGGACCACCTCCGTAGGGGCGGTCATCAACAGTTTTGTGCCGATCGTGAGTAAAATCCCGCGGATTCCAGCACTCAAATGTGAGTAGGCCATTTTTCACTGCCCGACCAGTTACCCCGTACTCGGTTATTGCGCGGAACATTTCGGGAAACAGGCTAATTACACCAATCCACATGATATCGTCCCACTTATCAAAACCGTTCAACCGGAGATTTAAAAACCAGGATCCCAATCCACTTCAATGAGTTTAGCATCGAGATCGACTTTCTTGATAACCTGCCCATCAAGAAACGGAACTAACCGCTCCTTGATGCCAAATGCATCTTTTAAATTCGCCTTAATGACCAGTACATCATTCGAACCAGTCTCCATCATGTCAGTGATGGTACCAAGGTCATAGCCTTGTAACGTCACTACGTGGCAGCCCATCAGGTCTTTCCAGTAGTATTCGTTTTCTAACTCAGGAAGTTGGGTTGAATCAACCGCAATTTCAAAGTTAGTCAAAAGCGCAGCTGCATCGCGGTCATCGACCCCATTCAGCTTGACGATGATATCCTTGTTATGATGTTTCCAATCTTCAATTTCAATGTGTTGCCATTGGCCTGAACGTTGGATAAACCAAGGCTGATACTCAAAAATACTTTCAGCATGTTCGGTGGACGAAAAAACTTTGAGCCAACCACGAATACCGTATGCCGCACCTAATTTCCCCAATACTATTGGGTTTTCAGGTGGCTGTAGTTTAGTTTGCTTGCTCATTGTTACCACCGCGACAGATTAAGCTGCTTTCTTAGCTTGTTTGACCAGTTGTGCAACACGGTCAGAAATAGTTGCGCCTAAGCCAACCCAATGCTCAACACGGTCCAAGTCTAAACGCAGTTCTTCTGCTTGACCTGAAGCGATCGGGTTGAAGAAACCGATACGCTCAATGAAACGACCGTCACGCGCATTGCGGCTATCGGTTACAACGATTTGGTAGAACGGACGTTTTTTAGCGCCGCCACGAGATAAACGAATTGTTACCATAACATCCTCATTAGTTAACAAAACAACCAGACTCCATCGAGGGATAGAGTCCGGCTGTCATATAAAAAGCCCGAAAAGTTTACTCACTTTGACGCAAAAATCAATCAAAAGTGCGTTTTGTTTGAGGCTTTATTGCTTAACGCCCCGGAAAACCCGGAGGCATCATACCCTTCATGCCGCGCATCATCTTGGCTAAGCCACCTTTTTTCATTTTCTTCATCATGCGTTGCATATCATCAAATTGTTTTAAAAGACGGTTAACTTCTTGCACGGTCGTTCCCGAACCTGCCGCAATACGGCGTTTACGAGAACCTTTAATAATCTCTGGTTTTTCGCGCTCTTTGCGCGTCATGGAATTAATCATCGCTTCCATACGAACCGTGATTTTATCATCCATTTGGGATTTAACAGCATCTGGTAACTGGGACATTCCAGGCATTTTGCTCATCATGCTCGCCATGCCCCCCATGTTACGCATTTGTTTTAATTGACTTAAAAAGTCATTTAAATCAAAACCATCACCCGTTTTTAGTTTTTTCGCTAATTTTTCTGCTTCATCACGGTCAACTTTGTGCTCAATCTCTTCAATCAGAGAAATCACATCACCCATTCCAAGGATACGGGATGCAACACGTTCTGGGTGGAACGGTTCTAAGGCATCCGTTTTTTCACCGACCCCTAAGAATTTAATTGGCTTACCTGTAATTGCACGAATCGACAGCGCAGCACCACCACGCGCATCACCATCAACTTTGGTTAATACAACCCCAGTCAGTGGTAAGGCTTCATTAAACGCTTTTGCGGTGTTCGCTGCATCCTGCCCCGTCATCGCATCGACGACGAACAAGGTTTCCACAGGCTTAATAATACGATGGACTTCTTGGATTTCTTCCATCATCGCTTCATCAACGTGTAAGCGACCTGCGGTATCCACCAATAATACATCGTAGAATTGAAGTTGAGCGTGCTTTAACGCTTTTTGCACGATAGCCGCGGGTTTTTCTTGCACATCTGATGGAAAAAAATCAATACCAACAGATTCAGCTAAGGTTTCAAGCTGTTTGATCGCCGCTGGGCGATAGACGTCAGCAGAGACCACTAAAACTTTTTTCTTTTGCTTTTCTTTTAAGTGTTTACCTAGTTTCGCAACGCTGGTTGTTTTACCCGCACCTTGTAAACCCGCCATTAAGACAACTGCAGGCGGCTGAGCCGACAAGTTGAGTTGATGGTTTTCTTCCCCCATCGCTCGAGTCAGTTCATTTTGAACAATTTTGATGAACTCTTGGCCTGGTGTTAAGCTTTTATTTACATCTTGACCAACGGCACTTTCTTTGACTTTCTGGATAAATTCACGGACAACTGGCAACGCTACGTCGGCTTCCAGCAATGCCATGCGAACTTCACGTAATGTATCTTTAATATTGTCATCAGTGAGACGTCCACGTCCGCTGATATTGCGCAACGTGCGCGAGAGTCTGTCGCTTAAATTATCAAACATATGTCTTAGCTCAATTCTGTTGATGGGCCGATGTTTAGCCTAATCTGGTTGCTAATACACCTAATTTCAAGTGTTTTAGTGTCAACAAGTTGAATTATAAGTAGCAAACCTTCAATCAAAATGAAGGAAAAAGCACGATAAAAAATATTTTCCCGATTGTACCACATCCGCTATTTTTTCGCTGCCCTCTGTTTGAAACAGATTATACAAGCTATGATAGCGTTAGTTTCATTGTTATCTGTACAACCCTATAGGTACATGAAATGCTATCTATCGTGAATATACCGCTATTGGCTCGGCCAATAGTTGGAGCCTGCTCCCGTACACGTTATACTATAAAATAACTTTCCACTAAAAATGAATATCGACACTATACTATGCCAGTATTTGCAGTCATAGCAGTTTGTACATACATGATTAGCCTACTGCTGATCGTCCCAGGCCAAGTGCGTAAACAACCCCTTTATCGCCGTTTGGCGATACTACTTGCGATTGTTGCATTAGTGACGCACGCCATCACACTAAAATTACTCATTTTTAGTGAGGCCGAAGGGCAGAATCTCACCCTATTAAACCTTGGTTCAGCGGTGAGTTTACTGATGTGCTTAATTATGACGGTTGTCGCCTATTGGGGAAAAGCGTGGTATTTAACCCCGATAGTGTACAGTTTCGCTATCATTAATTTAATGCTTTCTACCATTATGCCTGGTGAGTTTATTACTCACCTAGAAGCCAGCGTGCCTCTATTTGTACATATTGGCTTGGCCTTATTGAGCTATGCCACGCTACTCATTGCTGCCTTGTATGCATTTCAAGTTGCGTTAATTGATCACCAACTCAAAAATAAAACCTTAAAATTTAGCCCTGATATGCCGCCAATGATGGTGGTAGAGCGTAAAATGTTTCACATCACCCAAGTGGGTGTCATTTTACTGACTCTGACTTTATGTACAGGGTTTATTTATATGGATAATATCTTTGATAAAGAAAATATCCATAAATCTGTGCTATCAGTGATTGCTTGGTTTGTCTACATTACTTTACTTTGGGGCCATTTCCACGGCGGCTGGCGCGGAAAACGCGTTTTATTCTTCCATGTTGCTGGCTCAATCATTTTAACGATGGCTTTTTTTGGTAACCGTCTACTCCAACAGTTTATGGTACCTTGAGTTTTTCTAACCTTTCCATATTGTAATAAGGAACCTTGTTTTGGATGATGTGTCTACCAGTACGCTAATCATCATACTGATTGTTTTAATTTTTATGTCAGCCTACTTCTCTGCCTCAGAGACGGGGATGATGACATTGAATCGCTATCGTTTAAAACACTTGGCAAAACAAGGTAATCGTTCGGCAATTCGGGTCGAAAAACTGCTAAAACACCCTGACAAACTGCTCAGTCTTGTCCTGATTGGCAATAACTTAATTAATATCGTCGCCTCAGCCTTAGCCACCATCATTGGTATTCGCTTATATGGTAACGCGGGTGTCGCGATGGCCACTGGGATCTTAACGTTTGTGATCCTTATTTTTGCGGAAGTGATGCCAAAAACATTAGCTGCGCTCTATCCAGAAAGAATCGCCTTCCCCAGTAGCTACTTTCTCAAGCCATTGCAAATCATTATGATGCCTGTGGTATGGACCTTTAATACTATTTCCTCACTACTTTTGCGTTGTTTAGGCATTCGCTCCTTAACGGCTCGCACAGATGCGGTAAACAAAGAAGAGCTGCGTACTATTGTCAATGAATCAAAGCATAAAATTAGCCGCCGCAATCAAGACATGCTGATTTCAATACTGGATTTAGACAAAGTGACGGTGGGTGACATCATGCTGCCAAGAAATGAAATTGTAGGCATTGATATTAATGATGATTGGAAGTCAATTATAAGACAACTTACACATTCCCCCCACGGTCGAATTGTGCTTTATCGCGATTCTCTCGATGATTCGATAGGGATTTTGCGTGTCCGAGAAGCTTATCGATTGATGATGGAAAAACGAGAATTCAATAAACAGAACCTGATAAAAGCCTCAGATAACATTTATTTCATCCCAAATAGTACACCACTAAATGTTCAGCTCATTAATTTCCAACACAAAAAAGAAAAGTTAGGGATTATTGTGGATGAGTATGGCGAAATTCAAGGACTTATCACAGTAGAGGATATATTAGAAGAAATTGTTGGTGATTTTACCACATCGATGTCACCGTCTTTAGCAGAAGAGGTTCTACCTCAAAGTGATGGTAGCGTCCTGGTGGACGGCACTGCTAATATCCGTGACCTAAATAAGGCTTTTGATTGGAATTTGCCTGTAGACGGCCCTAGGACGGTTAACGGCATGGTGTTAGAGGTCATTGGCGATATTCCGCAGCTTGAAGAGCAAATCGTGGTGGGTCATTACATGATTGAAGTGTTAGCGATGAATGAAAATACCATCAAGCAAGTGAGGATCACACCGCTCACTTTTAGCTCGCAAGTCCCCGACTTATAAACTTTTCACCAAAAATAAAGCGCCAACATGTTTAAGGCGCTTTGTTCATAAGAGCACACCAAGAGATTAAACGTGAAGCTGTTCCAGCTTATCTGCAGGTAATGCTAAATCGTCATTTTTATTGATACCAATATTTGAGGACAACACATTACGTGCGATTTGCTGAGCTTCTTCCAGTGAATGCATTTTATAAGTACCACACTGATATACGTTCAACTCAGGGATTTTATTTTGGTCTTTGACGTTTAAAACATCTTCCATTGCGGCTTTCCATGCATCAGCAACACGCTGCTCAGCAGGCTGACCAATCAAGCTCATATAAAACCCTGTACGACAGCCCATCGGGGAGATATCGATAATTTCGACACCGTTACCGTTAAGGTGGTCACGCATAAAACCTGCAAACAAGTGTTCTAATGTGTGAGTCCCTTTTTCCGTCATAGCCTCTTCATTTGGCACGGTAAAACGCAAATCAAAAACAGTGATGGTATCACCACTTGGCGTTTTCATCGTTTTTGCCACACGAACAGCGGGCGCTGCCATGCGAGTATGATCGACAGTAAAGCTATCTAATAATGGCATTTCGTGACCTCCTCAAAAATTAAAAATATATTTTTAAAATAAATGAAACTATTTTGAAAATGCGGAGTCTTAATTAATGAAAGACGCGCAATTTGTTATCATCCCTAATTCTCTAAGAGATTTTTATTTGGCCACCTTGAGTGGCCACTTTCTTTTAGCGTCCTGCGTGAATGCGTAGATAGTCTTCAAAGGATTCAGTTTCGCTCTGTTCCATCGCCGCTTGTTTCTCAATAGAAGCTAACCTTGCTTGTTCAAACTGTTCTTCCGTGATCACTTCATACGGCTCATTGATTAACTGTTCAAAATATTTTTCAGCTAATTCTAACCCGTAACCCCCGATGCCTTTTTCTAACATCTCATCCATAACTAACGCAGAGTATGTTAGGGTTGGGTCTTCAAACATCGCAACAAACTGATGGCAAACATCTTGATATTTCGCGTCACAACAAGTGTCGAGCACTTCAGCGACACGAATCAAATCATTAAATAACTGCTGGCCAACTTCCACTAAAGGTTTCACTTCGCTACCACAACCAAAACCAATCACTTGGCCAGGTTTGCGCCCTTCGAGGATCACTCGGTTCCAGTTTTTGCGACAACAATCAAGTTCCTGAGCATTCATTTCTGGCGCATCGGCAAGCACGCACCATATTAAGAATAGATCAACAAAACGCGCTTGGGTTTCATTTACACCAATCGCACTGAATGGGTTGATGTCTAAAGAGCGCACTTCAATGTATTCGATGCCCCCACGCAATAACGCATCAGAAGGCGACTCAGTGCCTTTAGGGACGCGTTTAGGTCTTATTGGGGCATAGAGTTCATTTTCAATTTGCAACACGTTAGAGTTAAGCTGAACGTATTTACCATCTTTTTTCACACCTAGCTTTTCAAACTCAGCGGAAGGCTTATGAATGGCTTTTTTCAAATTTTCAACGTATTCACCCAGCTTATTAAATGTAATATTCAAATCGCTTTGTGATTTATTGGTATAACCAAGGTCGCTCATGCGTAAAGATGTCGCATAAGGTAAATAGTAAGTTCCACATTCTGTTTTATCGAATGTTAACGTCGTATCTCTGTCTTTTAAGAAAGAGCCACAAATGGCAGGAGATGCACCGAATAAATATGGGATCACCCAGCCAAAGCGATAGTAGTTTCTGATCAAGCGTAAATAGCCATCAGAAATTTTTTCTTTACCGCTTTCACTTTCAGGATCGTCAACACCAGCCCATGCCTGCCAAAACTCAGTTGGCAAAGAAAAGTTATAATGCACCCCTGCTATCGTCTGCATCAATGCGCCATAACGATTTTTAAGGCCTTCACGGTACAGGGTTTTAAAGCGCCCGACGTTAGAAGTACCATATTGAGCAAGAGTGATTTTATCTTCACTTTCGATAAAGCACGGCATACTGAGTGGCCACATTCTTTCATCTTGAAGGTGACGTGCAGTATAGCGATGTAAATCCCTGAGGAAAGCCAAGTTATGGCTAATGCTTTTATCTACAGGAGTAATAAATTCGAGTAAGGACTCCGCAAAATCTGTCGTGATCCATTTATGTGTTAAAGCTTGTCCCAGCCCTTCAGGGTGCAACGTTTCTGCAATTGAGCCTGTAGGCGTCACACGCAATGTTTCGCGCTCAATACCACGTTGAATACCATTTAGTGTTTCTGGGTGCGCCTCTAACCATGAGAGCGCTTTCGATACGTCCGGGATCAAATCGACCTCCCGCCTGTGATGTTAATTTATTTTATTAAGGCAATTACTTTAGCTTAAATCACATAAATTGTCGCTGTCTAGATGTGTGGTTTAGGAGGGATTAAAACAAAAGATGCATCGGAAATGTTATTTAATTGACTTTTCAGGCAAAAAAAAACTCCTCAAATTGAGGAGTCTTTCTTATGATGGTGCATCCGGGAGGATTCGAACCTCCGACCGCTCGGTTCGTAGCCGAGTACTCTATCCAGCTGAGCTACGGATGCAAAATTCTGTCGACAAATATCGATTAATTCAATAACTGAGAATGTCTACACTAAATGGATTATTGATACGCTAACTAATTAGCTAAGAGATGGTGCATCCGGGAGGATTCGAACCTCCGACCGCTCGGTTCGTAGCCGAGTACTCTATCCAGCTGAGCTACGGATGCATAGTTACTGCAAGACGTGCTTCTCTCTCAAACTTCTTATCAACATCTACTTCTGTAAATCAGTTTCTTCGTTACCACACTATTTTGATTGCTTACTAAGTAGAACCAAAATAAAACCCAACTAGGTTTCCCTGTAGGGTTAATATGGTGCATCCGGGAGGATTCGAACCTCCGACCGCTCGGTTCGTAGCCGAGTACTCTATCCAGCTGAGCTACGGATGCATAATCTAAAATGGCGGTGAGGGAGGGATTCGAACCCTCGATGCAGCTTTTGACCGCATACTCCCTTAGCAGGGGAGCGCCTTCAGCCTCTCGGCCACCTCACCATATTTTAGTTACACACGATTTGTTTTTTCAAACATCTCGTCTCTGTGTGGCGCACATATTACTTTCCTAGACTTAGAAGTCAAACAATTTTTCCAAACTTTTTGCATTCCGCAGTCTGTTTGCACATTTCACAAGCAAGATGCTTAGTTTAACACCGAAAAAGAACTTTTTCAGCCCTTAAATAACTTACTTTATGAATAAAAATGAGAGAGATAAAATTGCTTTTGAACCAAAAAATTATTTGCTCGCTACCATGATACGGCGCAATTATAAACAAAGATGAAAAGGTGTTTGTTTACAATGCCTCATCACGCTCAACAAAATAAGTGAGTGAAGCAAATAAAACGAAGTTTGAGAACGTGAAATTTTTTAAAACGCAGTAAGACAAGCGCCCATTCTTGCTGTGTGATCAATCATTGGACGCTTATTCATTATTATTGATTATCTGGTTGAGTCTTTTCGGCCTGGATCCGTTGATAAATTTCTTCACGGTGAACAGAAACTTCTTTTGGGGCATTAACACCAATACGAACTTGGTTGCCTTTAACACCCAATACAGTAACTGTTACCTCATCGCCTATCATGAGTGTTTCACCAACTCGACGAGTCAGAATAAGCATTCTTTGCTCCTTGAAATATTAAAAGAGTCGGGTCTCTAGGTATCCCCCGCTATTGTCCATCACACACCGTGAAAACGTAAAGTAATGACATGCACCTAAAGCATTGATGCCATCAAGGCAATCATTCTAATTATTTACAAGCAAAATATAGCACTACAAGTAATACATTAACAATGCCGCAACAGATTTAAAGTTGCCTTATATTCCTACAAGGCAACTTTTGGTAAGTACTTACAGTCGTGATTCAACCCACTCTTCAACACTAGCCATTGCAGCAGGTAATGCACTTACATCAGTGCCGCCTGCCTGTGCCATGTCAGGCCGCCCACCACCTTTACCACCTACTTGTTGTGCAACATAAGAGATCAAGTCACCTGCTTTAATTTTAGCAGTCAAATCATTAGTCACACCAACGATCATACTGACTTTATCACCACTTGTTGTTGAAAGCACGATAATCGCTGATTTCAACTGATTTTTCAGATCATCAACCATGGTTCTCAATAGCTTAGGATCAGTATCGCTTAATTGGTTCACTAACAATTTGACGCCTTTCACATCTTTTGCTTTGCTACTTAGTGAAGCACTTTCTTGAGAAGCTTGTTGATCTTTTAGTTGCAAAATCTCTTTTTCTAGCTGACGAGATTTGTCTAACGCAGATTTCACTTTCTCAACGAGACTATTAATATCACCTTTTAATAGGTGAGCGATTGCCGAAAGCTGTTCTGATTGATGGTGAACACTTTCAATCGCCATTACACCTGTTGTTGCTTCAATACGGCGAACACCCGCAGCTGTTCCTGATTCACTCAGAATACGGAACAGGCCAATATCACCAGTACGTTTTGCGTGTGTACCACCGCACAATTCAATAGAAAAATCGCCCATACTCAATACGCGAACACGTTCTTCGTATTTTTCACCGAATAATGCCATAGCCCCTTTCGCTTTCGCCCCCTCTAAATCCATCAACTCAGTTTCAATTTCTGAATTTTGGCGAATTTGAGCATTTACAATGTCTTCAACTTGGCGGAGTTGCGCTTGGGTCATAGCTTCAAAATGTGAGAAGTCAAAACGCAGGTACTTGTCATTAACAAGTGAACCTTTTTGAGATACATGTTCGCCAAGTACTTGACGTAACGCAGCATGTAATAAGTGCGTTGCAGAGTGATTCAAACGAATAGCATTACGCCTTGCGCTATCAACCACAGCGGTAATACGATGGTTAACAACTAATGAGCCTGATTCGACTTTACCGATATGCCCAATTGCTTGACCATATTTTTGTGTGTCTGTCACATTGAAGCGAGCATTGTCATTATTTAAGAAACCAATGTCCCCAACCTGACCACCTGATTCGGCATAAAATGCGGTTTTATCAAGAATAACTAAGCCTTCTTCACCTACATTTAAGCTATCAACAGGCTGACCATCTTTATATAATGCGGTGATGGTCGCTTGTTGCTCATCATATTGGTAACCTGAGAATTCGCTGTGCTTATCAACTTTGATTAATGAGTTATAGTCAGCGCCAAAACCACTCGATTCTCTTGCACGACGACGCTGGTCTTCCATCGCACGCTCAAAACCGTCTTCATCCACTTTGATATTGCGCTCACGGCACACATCAGCGGTTAAGTCGATTGGGAAACCGTAAGTATCATAGAGGCGGAATGCAGCCTCACCATCAAGGGTATCCCCTTTTAAAGATGCCAGTTCTTCATCTAATAATTGCAAGCCACGCTCTAAAGTACGTGCAAATTGCTCTTCTTCTGTCTTCAGAACTTTTTCAACCATGGCTTGTTGACGTTGAAGTTCTTCAGCAGCCGAGCCCATCACTTTGATCAATGGAGCAACTAATTTGTAGAAAAACGTTTCTTTAGCACCGAGCATGTAACCATGACGAACGGCACGACGAATAATACGACGCAGAACATAGCCACGACCTTCGTTTGATGGAATAACACCATCACTAACAAGGAAAGCACAAGAACGAATATGGTCAGCAATAACACGCAGTGATTTATTTTCCAGATCGGTAGCACCTGTCGCTTTCGCTGCCGCTGCAATTAATTCACGGAAAATATCAATGTCATAGTTTGAATTGACGTGTTGCAGTACCGCAGAGATACGCTCTAAGCCCATTCCTGTATCGACAGAAGGTTTCGGCAATGGTTCCATGGTACCGTCTGATTGACGGTTAAACTGCATGAAGACAAGGTTCCAGATTTCAATATATCGGTCACCGTCTTCTTCTGGGCTTCCTGGAGGGCCACCCCAGATATGATCGCCATGATCATAGAAAATTTCAGTACAAGGGCCGCAAGGACCTGTATCACCCATCTGCCAGAAGTTATCTGAAGCATAAGGTGCGCCTTTGTTATCACCGATACGGATAATGCGCTCTACTGGAACACCAATTTCTTTATTCCAAATATCATAGGCTTCATCATCTGTTGCATAAACAGTGACCCACAATCTTTCTTTTGGCAGGTTAAACCATGCTTCACTTGTCAGTAATTCCCAAGCAAAGCGAATTGCATCGTGCTTAAAGTAGTCACCAAAGCTGAAGTTACCTAACATTTCAAAGAATGTGTGGTGACGAGCTGTATAACCTACATTTTCTAAGTCGTTATGTTTACCACCTGCACGCACACAGCGTTGTGCAGTTGTCGCTCGGGAATATGCTCTTTTATCCAGGCCAAGAAATACATCTTTGAACTGGTTCATCCCTGCGTTTGTGAACAATAGTGTCGGGTCATTGTTAGGCACTAGCGAACTGCTGGTGACCACCTGATGACCTTTTGTATGAAAAAAGTCGAGAAACGCTTGGCGGATCTCAGCGGTGCTTTTACTCATATTTATCCCGATATCAAGCTGGAAACAGAATTATGAATTGTTGAGATGGAGTGTAACATCACCTCTAATCAACTCTCCGATTAAAAAGTGACTGATAAGATAAAGTCTCTTTGCATAGAAGTAAAATTATAGCTACATCCATTCGTGGCTTTCATTGTAAAGCGTCTAGATATTTTCTGAAAGTATGTTTATACCTCTGGTCAGCGTATTTTTCCACAGAAAAACTGTTGAATAAACTATTATTACGATTGGAAAAAATAAAAAAGGCGCTACTCAATAAGAGCGGCGCCTATAATCTAATGATTAATCAAGTCACTAGCTAATAATTAAAATTCTTCTGGTGTTTCTTCTTCATCAGAATCACTGATAAAGTCTGTTGCAGCACTGCTAAACTCACCAGTATGATTGAGTAACATTTCTCGCAGTTTTGTGTCAATTTCTTGCGCAACTTCAGGATGTTCTTTTAAATAAGTCGTTGAGTTAGCTTTACCTTGACCAATTTTATCGCCGTTATAGCTATACCAAGCACCCGCTTTTTCAATTAGCTTATGTTTAACACCCAGGTCAATTAGTTCACCAAAGGTATTAATCCCTTCACCGTAAAGAATTTGAAATTCCGCTTGTTTAAATGGCGCCGCAACTTTATTTTTCACCACTTTAACGCGAGTTTCACTACCGACAATTTCCTCACCATTTTTCACCGCGCCAATACGACGGATATCTAAACGAACAGATGCGTAGAATTTCAGTGCATTACCACCCGTTGTTGTTTCTGGGTTGCCGAACATTACACCAATTTTCATACGAATTTGGTTGATGAAGATCAGAAGCGTATTTGAGGTTTTTAAGTTACCTGCTAATTTACGCATTGCTTGGCTCATCATACGTGCAGCAAGCCCCATGTGAGAATCACCAATCTCACCTTCTATTTCCGCTTTAGGGGTTAATGCAGCAACGGAGTCAACGATAATAACGTCAACAGCACCTGACCGAGTCAGAGCATCACAGATTTCGAGCGCTTGTTCACCAGTGTCTGGCTGAGAACACAGTAAGTTATCGATATCAACGCCGAGTTTCTTCGCGTAGATAGGGTCAAGTGCGTGCTCGGCATCGATAAATGCACAGGTTTTACCACTGCGTTGTGCAGCAGCGATGACTTGTAAGGTTAGAGTGGTTTTACCTGAAGATTCTGGACCGTAGATTTCAACAATACGACCTAATGGCAGGCCACCAGCACCTAATGCAACGTCAAGAGATAAAGAACCCGTTGAAATGGTTTCAACATCCATTGAACGGTCTTCACCAAGACGCATAATGGAACCTTTACCAAATTGCTTTTCAATTTGACCCAGTGCCGCAGCCAGTGCTTTTTGTTTGTTTTCATCAATAGCCATGTTTACTCCCTAAGTGCAATGGCCTTGCCACTGCGAATAAAACGATTGAATTTGATTTGTTGGAACTAATTATACTGTATAATCATACAGTATCAAGGAAATTTTTAATTTAACAGACTCAAAAGCGTTTCTAGAGCATAACCTGTTGATTGAAAACGAATTTGATTTCTATCACCTTGAAATACACGATGCCTAGCGATAACCAACACCGCACCATCTACCTGTTTTTGGGCAAAACCAAACCATACAGTTCCAACGGGTTTGTCTATACTACCGCCACCAGGGCCTGCAATACCACTGACTGAAATCGCAAAATCGGCTGTTGCTTCTTTCAGTGCCCCTGATGCCATTTCTTCTACCACTTGCTGGCTAACAGCGCCAAATTGTTGCAAAGATGCGTCAGTCACACCAATCATTTGATGTTTAGCTTCGTTACTATAAGTGACAAAGCCACGCTGGAAGTAATCCGAACTTCCAGCAATATCGGTCAGCACCTTTGCAATCCAACCCCCCGTGCAAGACTCTGCAGTAGTGACTGTTTTACCTTGCGCTTTCAGTTTTTGCCCAATCTGAATACTTAATGTTTCGAGTCGCGTCTCATCTACCATTATGTAATCCGCCTTTTACATCTTTTTTTTACGAGCGCGATCCCAGATCCATAAGCCTGCAATCGCAATCGTAAATACGGCACCAAAACCAATACCTGCATTCACCACAGATAAGCCGCCCTTAATTGCCAATGAATATAAGCCTAGCATAATCAGCATCGCGCTGTTTTCGCCTAAGTTCTGTACTGCAATGGCATTTCCTGCACCAACGGTTTCCTTTCCTTTATCTTGTAGTAAAGCATTTAGGGGCACAACAAATAACCCACCAAATACCCCTAAAGTAATCAAGATAAAGTAGGATGGAATAATATTAGTTTGCAAGGAAAGTAACACCACCATCACACCAATAATAACCCCTGCTGGAATACAGCGGTAAACTGTTTTCAAGGTAATAAATTTAGCCGCAAGCCCTGCCCCTGCAACAATCCCCACAGCAACCATCGCATTTAAGATAGTTGGTGTTGTGTTATCTTGTAAACCTAAAGCTACAGGAACCCAAGCAACTAATAAAAAACGTAATGTGACCCCAGCGCCCCAGAACAGGCTGGTTCCAACTAGAGAAAAACGGCTTTCCTGATTTGCCCATAAAATACGGCATGCTTGAAAAAAATCTGTGACCAGTAATTTGAGATCCCAGCCTTTTCCTGGCCTTGCCGCCACAAGATGTGGAATAAAGACGTTAGCAATAACCGCCAGTGCATATAAAATCGCACATGTCCCTAACGCTAATAAGAGATTGATATCGGAAAGCATTCCCCCAACAACAGAACCCACTAAGATTGCCGCAATAGTCGAGGCTTCCATCACACCATTGGCTTTAACAAGGTTATCTCCCCCTGTTAATTCGCCTAAGATACCGTATTTAGCAGGTGAATAAGATGCTGCACCAATCCCCACTAATCCATAACAAAGGAACGGATTTAACCCAAAGCAAATCCCTAGCGCTCCAATAAATTTAAAAATATTGGAGAACAACATCACGCGCCCTTTGGAGAATCTATCGGCAATTTGCCCAACAAATGGGGCTAAAACGATGTAAGTAAACACAAACACCATTTGTAAAATAGGGTGACTCCATTCTGGATAAAATTCAGCTTTGAGTTGCGCTAATATAGCAAATAACAGTGCGTTATCCGCAAATGCAGAGAGAAACTGAGACGCTAAAACGGCCTTCATTCCTCGGCTCATCAACGGTAAATTCGAGGTACTTTCTTGCATATTAGGCATCCTTTAAGGCCATTTGTTTCAGTGTGACAAAATCCGTTTTTCCGCTACCTAGCACAGGTAACTCTTTCACAAAACGAATATCACGGGGAACCGCAAGCTCAGTTAATCCTCTGCTTTTCGCCGCCGCCGATAACGCACTTCTATCTAACTCTTTATCGGTAGTAAACAACACTAGCGCCTCACCTTTGCTACTATCTGGTTTTGTCACTACGCCATGATTTGCATTTGGCGACAAAGCGGCAACCATCTGTTCAATGCTTTCAAGGGAAACCATTTCCCCTGCCAGTTTCGCAAAACGTTTCACACGGCCTTTGATAGTGCAGAAGTTTTTATTATCCAACTCAACAATATCCCCTGTATCGTACCAGCCTTCTTCTACCTCGCCCTGTGCGTTTTCAGCCCTTGGCGTTTCAAGCACGCCTGGCGCTTCAACACGTAAGTACCCTTTCATGATATTAGGGCCTTTAAGTTGCAGTTTACCGCCATTTTCGATACCAGAGATGGGGATAATACGCGCTTCCATTTCAGGTAAAATTTGCCCTACCGTGCCTTCTTTTGCCGCCATTGGAACATTGATAGAGACAATTGGTGCACATTCGGTCACGCCATAACCTTCGAGGATACGAATACCGAATTTTTCAAACCAAATTTTCTTCGTTTTATCTGAAAGCTTTTCAGCGCCTGCAACGACATAACGTAAACGAGCAAAATCATATTGGTGAGCAAAACGGGCATAATTCCCTAAGAATGTTGATGTACCGAACAAGACTGTACAGTTTTTGTCATACACTAGTTCAGGAATAATGCGGTAATGTAATGGGCTTGGGTACAGGAAAACGCGACTGCCCGAAAATAGAGGAATAAATAAACCAACGGTTAAACCAAATGCGTGGAACAATGGCAAGGATGACATAAAACGATCCCGCGGCGTAAAGTCAGCGATGGTTTTAATTTGCTCAACGTTTGCCATCAAACTGGCATGGCTATGCACCACACCTTTTGGTGTCCCCTCAGAACCAGAGGTAAATAAGACAATGGCTTCATCCGATGCTTTTCGCGGAATAATGGCTTTATGTGGATTGAATAAGTGCTTAACAATCCATAGCTTATCCTGCCAAGTCACTGTATCTTTTAAATCTTCAAGGTAAATCCAATTAGCTTCAGGAACTTGCTCTGGAATATGGGTGAGATTCCCTTTTTCAAGAAATTGTCGCGAAGTGAACACCACTTTAGCTGCTGAAGCTTTAAGTGCATTACTAATCCCATGACTACCCGCAGTGTAATTTAACATCGCAGGGACACGACCTCTCATCAATGCCCCAAAAATTGCGGCTGCCGTCACTGTTGCATTCGGTAGCAAAAGACCAACACGCTCATTTTCATGGGTATAACGCTCAATAATACGCCCTACCCCTAGCGTTTTCTTCAGCAATGTTTGGTACGAGTCTTCTTTAAATGCAATGTCTTCAATACAAGGTGTGCGGCGACCAAAACGTTGAACACTGCCGATAAACTCTTCAACCAGCGTCACTTGTGGCAAACAAGCCATACGTGCAGACTTCATGATTTGATACAGATGTTCGCCCGCGAGTGCACGGCGCTCAACCGATTTTGGCGCTTCTGGCATCGGAATAGTTTGCGCAGGTAAAATGTGCAAGGTAATTTTTGGGAACCATTTTAACGGAATAATTCCTTTTAAGCGCCCAAAGTGACTGCGTTCTGCTCCTTCAATACGAATAGGAACAATTTTTGCTGCAGATTTAGCGGCAACAAACGCCGCGCCCTCATAGATTTTCATTAAAGAACCATGCACCGAAATTCGCCCTTCAGGGAAGATAACGATCGGGCGCCCTTTTTCTACCTCTTTAACGAGGTGGCGAATACCCAATGGATTGGCAGGGTCAAGAGGGACAATATCAACATAAGGCTTAAGGCGCTTCACCATTTTAGGTGTTGCAAAGGTTGAGTAAACGGCAAATACAGGTTTTACAGGGAGAAAAAGCGCGATCAAAACACCATCTAAAAAAGAGACGTGGTTGGGTGTAATCAAGCATTTATCTTGATCAAACTCTTTCGCATCACCAATAACTTCAACACGAAATAAAAATGTAAGGATGGCTTTGATTATTTTCACCAACATAATGAATCCCTATATTATGATTATATTTTTGTATGCTACCAAAATATTGTTATGCCGTAATAACACTTATCTTACTGACCAATATGCTCTCCACTAGGGGTATAATCCGAAAACACCCGATATGGAAAAGCCGCTTTCTATAATGAGTTTAAGATAAATCATTAAGTTGCGCGATAATTTCGTCAATAGGTTGGGTCGCATCAATAATATAATGAGCAGTCGCGCGGTAAATAGGCTCCCGTTGCTGCATAACCTCTGCAATTTCTTCTACTAAAGATTTACCCGTTAGGCTTGGCCGTTGATCTGCTTGGGGCTCTGCGGCAAGGCGTTTAGCCAAAATTTCAGGCTTGGCATTTAAATAGATCACCGTCCCATTGTCTCGCATCACTTTTTGGTTTTCGTCAGCAAGGATTATCCCTCCCCCTGTAGAAATAATCACATCATCTTGTGCAATTGATTTTAAAATTTCACTTTCTAGCTGTCGAAAATAATCCCAACCATGCTGTTCAACAATTTCTGCAATACTTTTACCTGCTTTTTCAAGTATTAACTTGTCTGTATCAACAAATTGGTAGCCTTTAGATTCGGCAAATAATTTCCCAATTGTTGTTTTACCTGAACCTCTTGGACCGATAATGTAAAACATTAATTTCCATCCCATCATCATGAATACTAATAAAATGTTGCCAAACATGGCAAACCATAAAAAAGAAAGCCACACTTCACTTGTGTGGCTTTCTCATTTTGTATATCAACTTCTATGGGCGATTTAAAAAATCGCCATAACCAATCCACTTATAGGTTGTTAATGCATCCAGCCCCATAGGGCCCCGTGAATGTAATTTTTGCGTACTCACCGCAACTTCAGCGCCTAAACCAAACTGCCCACCGTCCGTAAAGCGTGTGCTCGCATTCACGTAAACTGCTGCTGAATCAACACACTGTACAAAATAATCCGCTTGGCTGATCGATTCTGTCAAAATAGCGTCTGAGTGTGCGGTACCATAATGGCGAATGTGGTCGATAGCCGCATCCACATCGGTAACAATTTCCACATTTAAGTCCAGCGACAACCACTCATCAACTAAGTTTTCAGGTTTAACATCAACCACTTTTGCTGGGCCTTGTTGTAAGAATGGCATCGCTTGTACGCTAGCATGTAAAGTGACTTGCTGCTCTGCCATTTTCTCACTGAGTAATGGCAAGAATTCAGCGGCAATATTTTTGTGAACGAGCAATGTTTCAAGTGAGTTACAGGCACTTGGGCGCTGTACTTTTGCATTAATAATGACATTGATGGCTTTATCAAAATTGACAGACTCATCAACAAAAGTATGGCACACACCAATTCCGCCTGTGATCACAGGAATAGTTGATTGTTCGCGGCATAACTTATGTAACCCTGCACCACCGCGAGGGATTAGCATGTCGACGTAACGATCCAATTTCAGTAATTGCGCCACGAGTTCTCGATCAGGGTTATTAATCGCTTGCACCGCCTCTGCTGGCAACCCACTATTTTTTAAGGCTTTTTGGATCACACTGACAACTGCCAGATTTGTATTATGGGTTTCTTTCCCACCACGCATAATCGCCGCATTGCCTGTTTTTAGGCACAAAGAAGCCACATCGACAGTGACATTAGGACGCGCTTCGTAGATAACGCCAACCACACCCAATGGAACACGACGACGCTGCAAATTTAAACCACTATCTAGCTTGCTGCCATCAATCACTTGGCCTACTGGGTCTGCAAGTTGGCATACTTTTCGGACATCATCAGCGATATTTTTTAAGCGCTCTGGTGTTAATAACAAGCGGTCTTGCAGCGCTTCGGTCATGCCACTCGCTCTTGCTTGTTCCATGTCTTTTTTGTTTGCGGCCAAAATTATTGCTCTTTCTTGCTCTAATAAATCCGCAATTTGCAGTAATGCTGCATTTTTTTGTTTGGTGCTTAGCTGAGCTAATTGCCATGATGCAGCCCTTGCTGCTTTGCCCATTGTTTCTAACATAATTAACTCACTATCATATCATCGCGATGAACAGCCACAGAGCCGTGCTCATAGCCAAGTATCTTGTTTATATCTTGAGAATGTTGACCTGCAATCATTCTGAGTGCGTCACTGTTATAATGGGTGACGCCATGAGCAAGGTCTTTCCCCGCCATATTGCGGATGCGGATCACTGCGCCACGAGAGAAATCCCCCTCGATTTTCTTAATACCTTTTGGCAATAATGAGCTACCTTTTTCCATAATCGCCAGTTGAGCACCGTCATCAATGTACACATCACCCGCCGCTGGTGCACCAAAAATCCAGCGTTTACGGTTTTCCATGGGGTTTTTCTGCCCGTAAAAACGGGTTCCCACTGGAATATTTTCAATGACTGCATTAATGACATCAGGCTTATTGCCCGCCGCAATCACCACATCAATACCCGCACGGCCTGCAACATCCGCAGCTTGCAACTTAGTGGCCATTCCACCCGTTCCTAAGCCACTTACGCTACCACCCGCCATTTCCCTGAGTTCATCATTAATACCATACACTTCAGGGATCAATTTTGCATCTGGGTTACTACGAGGATCCGCGTCATACAGCCCCTCAATATCTGTCAGTAATAACAATTTATCTGCATCACCGAGAATTGCAGCGAGGGCCGATAAGTTATCATTATCGCCCACTTTTATTTCCGCAGTTGCAACTGCATCATTTTCATTGATAACAGGAATGATTCCATTATCAAGCAACGCTTGTAAGGTGTCCCTCGCATTTAAAAAACGTTCTCTGTCTTCTAAATCCGCACGAGTTAGCAACATTTGTCCGATATGGATACCATAAATAGAGAATAACCTTTCCCATAATTGAATAAGGCGACTTTGACCAACCGCCGCGAGCAACTGCTTAGATGCAATGGTCGCTGGCAGTTCGGGGTAATTTAAGTGCTCGCGACCTGCGGCAATTGCCCCAGATGTCACGATAATAATACGGTGCCCTTTTTCATATTGCTGCGCGCATTGTCTGACCAACTCAACAATATGAGCTTGATTTAAACGACGCGAGCCCCCTGTAAGTACACTGGTACCTAACTTAACGACCAGCGTCTGGCTATTTTTCATCATTTTTCTGCCATTAGGATTAATAAAACAAAAAGTAGGTATCATTTTTATCAGGAGAAGCGCGTTATGCCAACAGGCATAACGCAAAATTCAACAAAAGTTGGTTTAAAACAAATTTATGCGCTTAATTCCAATTTTAATTCTAACATTAGCGGTGAAGGAAAGAGGCTTAATTCAAGGTCAGATAATTGCTTAGTGAGGTTTTGGTGAAAAGAGACCAAATTCTTTTCGACAGCTTCCGTGGTTGCATTGTCTTTTAATGCTTTAACCTGCCAACTGCCATGCCCATTGTACAGCCCTAAATGGTAAGTAAATTCAAAACCTGCATCAGTTGCAATTAACTTTAACCACCATCCCCAAAATTCACGTTTTTCAGGTGCTATGTTGGCATTCACACACACAACCAAGCTATCAAATATGTAACAACCATTTAAGCATTGTTTTTCTCTTAAATACGGACCTATCGCTGCAAATTTCTTTAAATATTTTCCATTTGTGTAATCAGTCGGTAAAGCCATGTTAAGGATCTCCTTCTTGGGAAGATCCCTTTTTAACAAATGGGAAAAAATAAGCAAGTTATTAAATTATTTTAAAGTATTTTTGTTTTCAACCAAGACGTTGTTTCACTTAGTGCTTTCTCAAAGTTGGCGAATACGGGATGACTTGGTAACATAATAGCGTCCGCATCGATAGAAGAGCGTTTAATTAGCTCCGCTTCCGCCTTCGGGCTATAAATATCATCTTTTAAACTGACCGCCAACATAGGAACTTTGCTTCTCCTACCCAAAAGCCCCTGATTTTTAAGAGAATAACAACTAAGTTCATGACGCAACGCGGAGCCATCAACTTGGTAAATTCCCAGACGACTGGCGAACACATCCAAAACCATCCGAGGAATATCTCGTTGATATTTCTCTTCGTGCAATAAACTGTGCACAATTGGACCTATCACAGCGACCGCTTTAATTTTCTCGGGACACATATAAGCTAACCTTAATGCTATGTTTGCACCAAAGCGCATTCCTACGATGCCAAAGCGCGTATGGTCAATCCATGCTATATCATCGATTTGGCGAACAATTTGCTCATGTAATGTGCTGGTTTCTTGGGTTAACTTGTATTTGACCGAATAACCAATGGATGGCATATCCAGTGTTAACATCGCTATCCCTAATGGTTCAAGATAATCACGAAAATAGCGACAGAAATCAATCTGTAAGCTATCTAGCATACCGCAAATCATCACCGTTGGATAAGGGCCTTGCCCATGAGATGGGATATGCAAAAAACCGTAAACTTCTTTACCGCCATCCACTTTAAAAGGAATTTTCTTTAAACGATATTCGGAGAACTTTGCGGCGCTATCATAGGCTTTGTTAGCCAGTAGAATCGCTTGATCCGCCAGCTCATCACCTTTGATAAACGGATAGGCTGCAATACTGTATAAATTTGCTGAACGCAGCCATGCATTACCTGCATCAATACCTTGTTCGAACTCTAAGGCTTTTTGTTGCCAATGCATCGCTTGTTGAGACCATTCAAAACACCAATTACCTGAACGATTACCGATGACGGTATCTAGTTGACGCTCATTACTACGTTGCGCATTAGAAATCGCAATACGACTAAGCACGTCTTCAATTTCTAATGCATCTATTCCGCGCCAAATCCACATCAAGCGGTTAATCATGCGATACCATCCCGTATGATGTGAACCACTCAGCACACTGTGCTCTTTGATTTGAGGCAGCGTTTGGGCGGAATAAGAAACCAGTGTCGATGTTTCAATCTGTCTGACTTTAGGCTTAAAGAGTTTTTCGGATAAATTTTGTTGAGTCATCCCAATTACCTGTATACCGTCGCTGAATGGAACCCAAAAATAAGGGGAATGCACATAATGCACTCCCCAAATTATATCGTGTTTATCTCAAAAACTTTAGGTATTAATGTGTTCTCGTCATCAATAAAATCCATAAGACTTTATTATTACAATATTTTTACCTAACGCTAAGTGACAAACAGATTTATTTATCTTGTTCACACAAAGGTTTAACAAAGACAACGCCCATATCCCAAGGCTGTTCAATCCATGTATCTTGTGGAATATCAACCACATAGTCATCAACTAATGGACGCCCTGCAGGTTTTGCAAAAATGGTCACGAAGTGAGCTTTTGGATACATATCACGGATCGCTTGGGCAGTGCCGCCTGTATCGACTAAATCATCAATAACGATAAAGCCTTCACCATCGCCTTCTGCGCGCTTGATAACCGTTAATTCACGTTGGTTATCATGATCATAGCTAGAGATACAAACGGTATCAACGTGACGAATACCCAGTTCACGTGCAAGAAGTGCACCTGGAACAAGTCCACCACGGCTAACCGCGATAATACCGGTCCATTGTTCTACTGGTAATAAACGTTGTGCGAGTTTACGGGCATGTATTTGCAACATATCCCACGTTACGACATATTTTTCGCTCATAAAATTCGGGTCCCGACTGCTGAGTAAATCTGAAATGTGTCTTGCGGAAAAAAGGTTGCGCGAGATTATAGTGATTCGGCGCGCTAAAAACCAGTAAAAAGCATCATTCGCCATTAATTATTATCATTTACACTGTCCATTATTCAAAAGAAAGTGTTATCCTGATTTTATAAAAGAGGCGGCCTTTAATTCGAAACTTCAGGCTGTTAGGTCATAATTACAGCAATGTCCCTTTTAAAAATTGAAGCTGAAACTCGCGTTGACTGTCAATCGGCTGCTGTCTAGATGATTCAGGGAATTTTCCCTAAATAGTTCAAGTTATAGCTAGGCGGCAAATGAACAAATCCGAGGAGCATACATTAGTATGTGACGCAGGTTTGCGAGTGTAGCCAACAACGCTATAGCTTGAAATATAACGGATATTTTCCCTAAATAGTTCAAGTTATAGCTAGGCGGCAAATGAACAAATCCGAGGAGCATACATTAGTATGTGACGCAGGTTTGTGAGTGTAGCCAACAACGCTATAGCTTGAAATATAACGGGAAAATCATAGGAGATAAACGTGTCTGAATTATCCAAACTATCCCCCCAACCACTGTGGGACATCTTCGCTACCATCTGCTCTATTCCACATCCTTCGTACCACGAAGAAGCCTTAGCAGCACATATCGTTGATTGGTCAAAACAAAAAGGCTTCCACGTTGAACGTGATGAAGTCGGCAATATTTTGATCCGTAAACCAGCGACTGCTGGCTACGAAAACCGCAAAGCTGTTGTGCTGCAAGCCCACTTAGACATGGTGCCACAAAAAAATAACGATACTGTGCATGACTTTAAAGTTGACCCAATCCGCCCGTATGTGAACGGTGAATGGGTAACTGCTGAAGGGACGACATTAGGTGCCGATAACGGCATTGGTTTGGCTTCTGCACTGGCTGTTTTAGCTGATGATAGCGTTGAACACGGCCCAATGGAAGTGTTGCTGACCATGACCGAAGAAGCTGGGATGGAAGGCGCATTTGGTCTGAAAGCAGGCTGGTTACAAGCAGATATCTTAATCAATACAGATTCCGAAGAAGAAGGCGAAATCTACATGGGGTGCGCTGGTGGTGTTGACTTCACAACCACTTTTGACCTAACTCGTGAAGCATTACCACAGGGTTACCAAACCTTTACCTTGACCTTAAAAGGATTAAAAGGTGGTCACTCGGGTGGTGACGTTCATTTAGGTTTAGGCAATGCAAACAAACTATTAGCACGTTTCCTTGCTGGCCACGCAGAAGATCTCAGCCTAAAACTATTAGAGTTTAAAGGTGGTACAGTACGTAATGCCATCCCACGTGAAGCACACGCCATTATTTCTGTTCCAGCAGATAAAGTTACTGAACTGACTGCATTAAGAGCTCGTTACGAAAGCATCCTGAAAAATGAGTTAGCGGTTGTTGAACCTAACTTAGTGCTGTTGTTAGATGAAACACAAAGCGACTTAAAAGCACTGTCTGATGACTGCCAACAACGCTTTGTTTTCTTCTTAAACGCTGCGCCAAATGGCGTTATCCGTATGAGTGATGTCGCAAAAGGTGTTGTTGAAACCTCACTGAATGAAGGCGTGGTACGCATGACGGAAGACAAAGCAGAGATTATCTTCCTCGTCCGTTCACTGATTGATAGCGGCAAAAACTACGTCGTTAACATGCTAACTTCTATCAGTAAATTAGCGAAAGCACAATACCGCGCAGAAGGTAGTTACCCAGGTTGGCAGCCAGATGCTGACTCTGCAGTGATGCATTTAGTCAGTGATACATATAATAAGCTATTTGGTAAGATCCCGAATGTGATGGTGATCCATGCTGGCCTTGAGTGCGGTTTATTCAAAAAACCTTACCCAGACATGGACATGGTATCCATTGGGCCTACCATTCGTGGTGCTCACTCGCCAGACGAACGCGTTCATATCGCCAGTGTTGGCGAGTATTGGAAACTGTTAACTGCGGTGTTAAAAGCGATTCCAGTGAAAGGTTAATCTACTAATACTGAATAAAATGCTCATCTTTGTGGTGAGCATTTTTTTAAAGTTCAAGTAATAACTGCCGCTCTAATTGTGGGCTTTGTAGCATCACATGTAGTCCCACTAACCTAACGCCTCGCTTTAACCGACGATTATCCCAAACTTGCTGTGCGAGTTGCACTAAGTCTTGCTTATTTAGAATGGGATACACATGTTCTTGTGTTGTTTGTTGGAAATCCGCAAACTTAAATTTAACACCTTGGCGTGCAATACGCAGATCGGGTTTTACCTTGGCTAAACGGAGCTGTAGCTCATCATACAGTTTATCTAACAGTAGCAGACAATCATGCCATTCATGGATATCTTTAGCGAGCGTACGTTCAACTCCCACCGATTTTCTAAGTCTATCTGGGTTGATGGAACGTTCATCAATACCATGGCAACGTTCCCAAAGTACCTGCCCAAATTTACCCATACTTTTGATCAGGGTGACCACATCATATTTTTGCACATCACCACAAGTTATCAGCCCCATATCAGCCAATTTTTGTGACGTTACCTTACCCACCCCGGGGATCTTTCTAAGGGGCAAATTAAGAATGAATTGATCCATATTTTGTGGTGTGATCACGAATTGCCCATTTGGTTTGTTCATATCTGAAGCAATTTTGGCCAAGAATTTAACGGGTGCGATCCCCGCAGAAGCTGTCAGTTGGAGCTCATCAAAAATTTGTTGGCGAATAGCCTCTGCAATAAGCGTTGCAGAACCATGTAACTGCGTACAATCAGTCACATCCAAATAAGCTTCATCAAGAGAAAGTGGCTCGATAAGGTCGGTATAACGTGCAAATATTTGGCGAATATGAAGGGAAGTTTCTTTATATAACGCCATATGCCCTGGGACGACTTTAAGGTGCGGGCATAACCTAAGTGCGACGGCTGTAGACATGGCACTGTGAACACCGTAGCGGCGAGCTTCATAATTTGCGGTACTAATGACCCCTCGGCGATCAGCACTTCCTCCCACCGCAATAGGTACATTGCGTAGGCTTGGGTCGTCACGCATTTCTATTGCCGCATAAAAGCAGTCCATATCAATATGAATAATTTTACGCACGAGCTAGCCCTGAAAATCAAACGCCTGATTAAATATACAGTGTTTTTATTAGCCATGCAATTAATGTCCCTTTTCCTAAAAGCTGTTTAATAAAAAAAGGGTTAACTTAATGATAATTAACTCATTCATCTTACTGCAACAATCATCTGCCAAGCTCATTAACTGACGACTCAATTTAAAGTTTGTCTTAAAAACAAGTAGAAATACTTACTTTTATATAAAAACGTAATAAAAAGGGTTATTTCCCCAACAACAATACTTTGACAAATTATTTATGGATCACACCTATGGCAATTATATCAACATCAAAATATATTCAATTTATGGCAACACTCGTACTCTTGCTTGCAAGTCAGACCGCTTTCGCTTTATCACCTAAAATTGTTGCTCACCGAGCAGGAACAGCTGACGCCCCAGAAAACACAATTTATGCCATCGATTTAGCAAAAGAAAATAAAGCTGATGCGATTTGGCTTACCGTACAGTTGAGCCAAGATAATCAATTGGTTCTATACCGCCCAAGCGACCTTGATTCGTTAACAGATAAAAAGGGAAATGTGTCCGCTTATACTGCTGAGCAACTGAGTAAAATTAATGCAGGCTACCAGTTCAGTAAAAAACATAATCAACAGCTTCCATTACAAAAGACCACCATCAATACCTTAGAAACTATTCTACAAAAATACCCTGATACCACTTTTTATATTGATTTAAAATCGCCTGATGCCAACCCTGACGTTCAAGCAAAAGCAATTCTGGCGCTTTTAAATAAAACCAACACATTCAATCAGGTACGCTTTTATTCCACCAATGATGAGTTTTTAACAGCACTTAAATCTCTTTCAGCAAAGATACCGCTATTTGAAAGCCGCGATGAGACCCGTACTATGTTGGCAAATATTGTGATGAACCATCAATGTTCCGTGGAAAATGACACCACGAAAACGCGTTGGTATGGTTTTGAGCTACATCGTAAAGTCGAAGTCGTCGAGAAATACACTTTAGGTGAAGCACGTTCACCAGCTACCCTTTCATGGGATAAAGAAGCCATCAACTGTTTTAGAAAAAATGGCAATGCCTATATCATTGTCTTTGGCGTTAATACTGACAATGACTACCAACTCGCAAAAGAAATTGGTGTGGATGCTGTAATGGTTGATTCACCTAAAGCATTTAAAAAATAATCCACTAACATCACCTAAGCTATTGTTACTTTATTAATAGCTTAGGTATTAAATTATATCCTAAAAGTATTTATCTCTTTTCATCAATTAATAATAATTGTTCTTAATTTACCTCCATATAAAACTTGATATATTTAATCCACCCAAAAATTCCATTTAAAATAAATTAAAAAAAGGTTTTATATGTCAAAATTTGGAACAATGACTGTCGAAAATTATTGGAATGAAACATTAAGAAAAATTGAAATACACTATCATAATAGTGATAACCCCTATGATAGTGTCTTTATATTTTATAATCTAGGAGACACCACATCTAGCTCTAATTCATTCTCTTACTCAACAACAGGTAAAATTGCTTGGAAAGCTAAAATTACAACGAAAAATAATGAACTGTGGAGTAGTGGTGACTTTTTACCTTGCCAAATTAACAGCAGTGATAATGGGAAGGTTACGATTAGATTTGATGGTAATACAAAAAGCATGCATGTTAATTACCCTGTCTCTGCTTCATGTGCTAAAAAAATGCAGCTAATTTAGACCATATAATAGAAAAATAAGATAACAATAGCGCATTTTAAATTATCTTAATTTAAAAATAAAAATCATCTTATTTCTATTATTATTTATTCTTAGCTAAGAATACGTCAATTTAATTACATTCAAAACTCTATATTAAAAATAGAGTAAATTTATATTAAGAGGTTAATATGGTAGCTCCATTAGGTTTAGTCACTGTTGAAAATTATTGGAATGAAAACATCAAAGAACTTGAATTAGTCATTAATACATCTGATTTTATGAAAACCTATAAAGTTTTTAATGATATAAAAGATAAACAAGTTTTAAAGGATGCCTATAGTTTTGTTTTTTCCTATGGAAAACAAATATCTTGGCGAGTCACTTTTATAACAGAAAGCGGTGAAACTTGGGGTAATGGTTCATTTCTTCCTTGTAACTTCGCTACCTCAGATAATGGGAAAGCAATCATAGGTGTTAATGGTGATTCCAAACGCTTGTATGTTGCCTTTCCTTCATCTAGTTCTTGCTCAATGGCTTTAACACGGATGTCATGAAGTTGTTTATGACTTATTCTTAGTAAATATTGATTATATTCTTACTCATACAAGATAAAATAATATGTGGAGATGTCTAATAATTATGTTTAGACACCTCCAACTGATTACTAGTTATACAACCACTAAATATTACTATTCAAATAATACGGTTTTTATCCAGTATTTTTTGGCGGGCTTCTTCACGAGCCATACGTTTTTTACGTGCATCGCAAGGCTCAGGGCAATCACACACCTTTTCAACACCAATACTGCTTAACCCGCCACAGCTACCTTGAATACTCTTACGTTTAATAATGTACCCAAGCGACATGCCTAAAAAGGCCAGTAAAAACAGTACAAAGGCAGCAATAAAAACATTCAGCATTCCTTTATCCTCCTACAACTACTGTTTTTTGGTTAAAAACGGTTCGAATGCCTTAGTATAACGCTCTTCGAAACCTTTATCTGTCTTAACAATCATAAAAACAGGCATATTCATTTTCTCAGCTAAAGCAAAGCCCGCTTCTGGACCTAAAACATTTAGCCCAGTTGATAAGCCATCTGCACTCATACAATTGTCTGCGATCACAGTGATAGACACTAGGTTATGCGTAATTGGCTTCCCTGTTTTGGGATCAATGGTATGAGAGAAACGAATGCCATCTTGTTCAAAATAATTACGATAATCACCTGATGTAGCAATAGAACGGTCACCTGGTTCAATAATTTCTTGTGCTGTTTGGCTCAAACCATCCGTTGATGGTTTTTCAATAGCAATACGCCATGGCGCGTCTTTGCCATTTTTACCTTTCGTGCGCACTTCGCCACCGATATCGACCATATAGTTATTGATACCCTGTGACTCTAAATATTCAGCAACAACATCAACACCATACCCCTTAGCAATAGAAGACAAGTCAACATATAGCTCTGGAATGGTTTTAATCAAGTTGTTATCTTGTACTGAAAGTTTTTCAATCCCGACCCATGCACGGCGTTTGGCGAGTTCTTCATCTGAAGGTGTTTTCGTCACACGACCTTCTGGCCCAAAGCCCCATAAATTCACTAATGGCCCAACAGTCACATCCAAAGAACCATCCGTCAGTTTATTAATTTCAATGGCCTTATTTACCACTTTTGCTGTCGCCGCTGATACAGGAAAAGGGGTATTCACTTCCTTGAATTGGTTAAAGCGACTTAATTCAGAATCTGGACGATAGGTTGACATCTGGTCGTTAACTTCCTCCAAACGCTTATCAACTTCAGCTTGAATCGCTTCAGATTTTTGTTCTGAAGAATCAGTGACATATTTTACAGTATAATAAGTCCCCATTGTTTGCCCCTGCAAATTTTGTTGCTCTGGGCCCCCACAAGCGGTCAAGAACAGCGCAGCAACAAACAACAAGACTGAGGTATAAATTTTTTTGTTCAGCATAATTTTCTCCGCGTCAATCATGAGCGCGTATTGTTAGATTCGCTCAGACTATTAACACACTTTACATCGTCACCCATGCAGAGAATGTTCAAGTCAAAATAACTCTCAACCTATTAATAACCAATAAAATAATTAGCAACTAACGGTATTAATATAAATAATAAAGAGGGAAAATTTTTCCCTCTTTATTTGATTACTGTCCGTACTTTACTTGGTAAGTACAATAAAGCCAATAAAATTAGTTAACCACCGAAATCATCCAGTAAGATATTTTCATCTTCAACGCCCAAATCTTTCAGCATTTTGATCACTGCAGCATTCATCATTGGCGGTCCACACATATAGAACTCACAATCTTCAGGTGCAGGATGGTCTTTCAAATAATTCTCATACAGAACATTATGAATAAAGCCTGTATAGCCATTCCAGTTATCTTCTGGTAATGGATCTGAAAGTGCAACATTCCATGTGAAATTTTCGTGCTCAGCAGCAAGCTGATCGAAGTCTTCTGTATAGAACATTTCACGCACGGAACGAGCCCCATACCAGAAACTGATTTTACGTTTTGAATCCAAACGGCGTAATTGGTCGAAAATATGGGAACGCATTGGTGCCATACCTGCACCACCACCAATAAAGACCATTTCAGCGTCCGTTTCTTTCGCAAAAAACTCACCAAATGGACCTGAAATTGTCACTTTATCACCGGCTTTTAATGACCAAATATAAGATGACATGATCCCAGGTGGAACGTCAGGGTTACGTGGTGGAGGTGTTGCAATACGTACGTTCAGCATAATAATACCGTGCTCTTCAGGGTAGTTAGCCATTGAATATGCACGCACCGTTGGCTCTTTAACCTCAGAGACATAACGGAACAAATTAAATTTATCCCAATCTTCTCGATACTCCTCAGGAACATCAAAATCTTCATATTTTACAATATGTTCTGGGCATTCAATCTGAATATAACCACCAGCACGGAAAGGAACAACTTCGCCTTCTGGAATTTTCAGTTTTAATTCTTTAATGAAAGTCGCTTTATTATCATTAGAGATAACTTCGCACTCCCATTTTTTCACACCAAAAATTTCTTCTGGAAGCTCAATTTTAAGGTCTTGCTTCACGTTAACTTGGCAGGCTAAACGACAGCCATCTTTGGCTTCACGTTTGTTTATGTGCGAAAGTTCAGTGGGTAAAATATCACCACCGCCCTCTTTGATTTTCACACGGCACTGACCACATGAACCACCACCACCACATGCAGAAGAAACAAAAATACCTTGGCTCGATAACATGCCAAGCAATTTGTCACCCGCAGGGGCTTCAAAGCTTTTATCAGGATCGCCATTAACTTCAACTTTGATGTTCCCTGTATTGACCAACTTGGATTTTGCAAACAAGATTAAACCTGTCAGCACCAAGACAATCAGGGTAAACATCACTACACCTAGAATAATAATTTCCATGAATTCTTCTCGCCTTTATAGCTGCACACCGGAGAAGGACATAAAGCCCAATGCCATCAAACCGGTCGTCACAAAGGTGATACCTAACCCTTTTAGACCTGCTGGGATATCAGAGTATTTCATCTTCTCACGGATAGCAGCCATCAATACGATAGCAAGCATCCAGCCGATTCCTGAACCAAACCCATAAACAATGGATTCACTAAAGTTATAATCACGCTGAGCCATGAAAGAAACGCCACCAAAAATTGCACAGTTAACGGTAATCAATGGCAAGAAGATACCTAATGCGTTATACAGCGATGGAAAATAACGGTCCAAAATCATCTCGAGGATCTGAACCAGCGCCGCTATCACCCCAATAAAGGTAATAAAATTTAGGAAGGATAAATCCACTCCTTCGGCTATCGCACCATCACGCAGCACAAGGTTGTACACCAAGTTATTGGCAGGAACAGAAATTCCAAGAACGACCGTAACGGCAATCCCTAAACCAAACGCGGTTTTCACATTCTTCGATACCGCAAGGAATGTACACATCCCCAAGAAGAAGGCTAACGCCATATTCTCAATAAAAATGGATTTAACAAATAGGCTTATATAATGTTCCATTTGATTAATCCTTCTCTACTTGAGCGGGTTTCAGGGTACGTAACCCCCAAATCAGCATGCCGATAATAAAGAATGCGCTTGGAGCCAGTAAGAACAGGCCATTTGGCATGTACCAACCACCGTTTTGCAGTGATTCAAATACGGTGATACCAAACAGTTTACCCGAACCAAAAAGCTCACGCAGGAAACCAACTAAAACAAGGATGACACCGTAGCCAAGGCCATTACCAATACCATCCATAAAGCTTTCAATCGGAGGTGATTTCATGGCATAAGCCTCTGCACGCCCCATGACAATACAGTTAGTAATGATTAAGCCAACAAATACTGAAAGCTGTTTTGATATCTCATAGGCATAAGCACGCAATATTTGGTCCACCACAATAACCAGTGAAGCAATGATGGCCATTTGCACGATAATACGCACACTGCTTGGGATGTAGTTTCGAATCAATGAGATAAAAAAGTTGGAAAATGCAGTAACCAGTGTCACCGCAATGGTCATCACCAACGCTGTTTCTAGTTTTGTCGTGACGGCTAATGCAGAACACACACCCAACACCTGTAAGGCGATTGGGTTATTATCGAATAGCGGCCCAAGTAGGACGCGTTTTACTTCTTTTGAATCAGCCATTATTCAGCGCTCCTTCACGTACTTTTTTCAGGAACGGACCAAAGCCGTTGTCACCTAACCAGAAATCAAACATGTGCTGAATACCGTTTGATGTCAGCGTCGCCCCCGAAAGTCCATCGATACCATAAGGGCTATCGGTTGCACCACTACGCACAATTTTAATTGCTGGGATACCTTGTTCATTAAACAGTTTTTTACCTGGCCATTGCGCTTTCCACTGCGGGTTATCCACTTCCCCACCCAACCCTGGTGTTTCACCATGTGCGTAGTAAGTGATACCTCGAGATGTCACACCATCAACATCAACCGCAATAAAAGCGTACATAACTGACCATAAGCCTGAACCGTAAACAGGTAAAATGATTTGCGAGACTTTGCCAGAATCATCTTTTACCAAGTAGATTTCAGCACTATTCGCACGACGACGAATTTTCGCAATATCTTCCTGCGGTGAAAGTGCAATACTCGTTTCATCACTACGCAGTTCATCATTTAACACAAAACGCCCAGTGCTATCAGATAACTCATTTGTTTTGAGGTTTAAAAGCTTAGGTTCGATACGCTCACCATACACTTTCTGTACTTCTTCTGCGCTCATTTTCGGCGTTAAAAGCCCCGCAACACTCAAAATATTACGTTGAGTATCTAATTGGATTTGTTCCTGTTGCTGTGGTTTTAACCCAACCGCGGCCCCAGCAACAATAATTGAACACACGAGGCATAGAATAAACACAACAAGAAATGTTCTGCCGACGCCATCGTTATTGATTGTTTTTTCATTAGCCACGAGCTTTTCTCCGCTTAATATTTGCCTGAACGACCAGATAGTCAAACAGAGGAGCAAACAGATTGGCGAACAGGATAGCCAGCATCATCCCTTCTGGGTAAGCTGGGTTAACCACCCTGATAAGAACACACATTACGCCGATCAGAATACCGTAAGCCCATTTACCTTTATCTGTAAATGACGCGGATACAGGGTCTGTCGCCATAAAAATCATACCGAATGCAAAACCACCTAACACCATATGCCACCACCATGGCATCGCAAATAATGGGTTGGTGTCTGAACCGATAAGATTAAACACATAAGACATCGCGATCATGCCTAGCATCACGCCAGCCACAATACGCCATGATGCGATGCGAAAGAACATAATCAGCGCGCCACCGATAAACAGCATCAGTGTCGATACTTCACCGATAGACCCAGGCATGTTACCTAAAAACGCTTGCATCCATGTAATAGGTTCGCCACTCACGGTATTCATCAGTGCGTGCTCACCGCCCGTTGCCCATTGGGACAATGGCGTTGCACCTGAAAAACCATCCGCCGCAGTCCAAACTAAATCGCCCGAAATTTGTGCAGGGTAAGCAAAGAATAAGAATGCACGACCCGCTAATGCAGGGTTTAAGAAGTTACGCCCTGTTCCCCCAAAGATTTCCTTCGCAACAACCACACCAAAGGTAATCCCTAGTGCAGCCTGCCATAGTGGAATTGTAGGTGGAACAATCAATGCAAATAAGATGGATGTGATGAAAAAACCTTCGTTGATTTCATGGCCGCGGATCATGGCAAATAAAACTTCCCAGAACCCGCCAACCAAGAAAACAACTGCATAAATAGGAAGAAAATACACTGCACCTAGCAGCATTTTACTTCCCCATCCCGCGTCCATCGACAATGATGCGCCTAAGAACTGCGCTAAGCTGTAATGCCAATCACTCGCAATAATTTGCTGTAATTCAACACCACTATATAGTTGATGTAATGCAGGGATCGCTTGATTTCCCACATTATACATCCCCCAGAACATCGCTGGAAAAACGGCGAGCCACACCAAGATCATCATACGTTTAAGATCGATTGTATCTCGGACATGAGAACGACCTTTAGTGACTGTACCTGGCGTGTAGAAAACAGTCGAAACTGCTTCATACAGTGCATAGTATTTCGCTAACTTTCCACCGGGCTCAAAATGGTGCTCATATTTTTCAAATAAATGTTTCAGACCCATGGAATTACCCTTCTAGCTCTATCTTGGACAACACATCACGTAGCACCGGACCGTATTCATACTTCGCTGGGCAGACGTAGGTACACAACCCCAAATCTTCTTCATCCAGCTCTAAACAGCCTAGTTCTTGTGATGTATCGGTATCCCCCGCAAGGAGATCGCGCAACAAGTGCGTAATCATAATGTCCAGTGGCATCACACGTTCGTAGTTACCAATTGGTACCATTGAACGCTCACCACCATTCATCGTCGTCGTGAAGTTAAAGCGTTTATTTTTCAAAAAATGCCCAATCGTTGTGCGGGTAATAGTGAATTTATTTACCCCTGGCATAATCCATCCAAATAATTCTTTTTCACGACCTTCTGCGAGAACAGAAACTTGGTTATGAAAACGACCAAGATAGTGATGAGCTTCATCACAGGTAACCCCCCAAAGTACAGAACCCGAAATAATACGGTTTTCACCTGCTTTGAGTTGTCCTTGAGTCAATTCATATAAATCAGCCCCAAGGCGGGTGCGGAGTAAGCGCGGTTTTTCAACTTGAGGCCCTGCAAGGGAAACCACACGGTCAGTGTATAAGTGACCCGTAACAAATAGCTTCCCAATAGCGATAACATCTTGATAATTCAAGCTCCACACTTTTTTCTTGATGCTAACGGGCTCCAAGAAGTGAATGTGAGTACCAGCTAACCCCGCAGGGTGTGGCCCGCCAAACTGGGTATAAGTAATTTGTGATTGGCTGTTAACCTTTGGCAAATCTCCCTCTCCATGACATACATGGATTTTACCTTCCGTTAAGCGGCTAAGAACCAATAAGCCATCATTAAATGCTTGCTCATTTTCGCGAATAATACCAACAGGGTCAGCAGCTAATGGGCTGGTATCCATTGCAGTCACAAAAATAGCAATCGGTGAAGAGCCTGGTTGCGGAGAACGGCTAAATGGACGCGTTCTTAAAGAGGTCCACATACCTGATTTAATTAGGTTATCTTCGACTTGCTCACGAGTTAATGCAGGTAGTTCATCACGGGTATATGCAGCAAAAGTGACTTGCTCATCCCCCTCAATTTCGATGACTACAGATTGAAGTACACGACGCTCACCACGATGAATAGCAACAATTTTTCCGCAGGCAGGACTCGTAAATACGACCCCTGGGTTCTTTTTGTCTTCAAAGAGAACCTGCCCTTTTATTACACGCTCACCTTCTTTAACCAGCATCGAAGGACGCATTCCGACATATTCCTCACCTAGCAATGCTACGTGTTGAATTTTCGGGCCGTCTTCTATCACTTGGGCTGGCTCACCTGCGATGGGAAGGTTGAGGCCTTTTTTAATTTTAATCATAAGATCTGCACAAGTTTATCAGTTAAACCCTAAGCTAACGATTCAGCAATGAATGATAGCGACTCAGTCATAAAAACTACTCAAGTCACCTTCGTGACTTGAGCGAGTATTCTCACAAAATTGTTACTAAATTCCTGTCTTCTGCCAGTCGTAATTTTATCAGTTTCAGCTCACGCTGTCCGTCTAGAGAAGTGATATAGTTCAAGCAAATTGCATTATTATTTAATTTTTTCCATTAACAATTCGATATTGCCGAGCAATAAACTCATGTTTATCGATGACTGTTTATTATTTAGCCAATAAAGATTCATTTAAAAACTATTAACAACCTATATTAATTTTTAAACAGCTCGTCTAAAATGTGTAAAATATGTGTTATTTTTAATCAACCCCACCTTCAATATTTGGCTTAAGCATGAAAAAAAGTAAACTACTTTGTGCCATATCTCCATTTGTACTCATGTATACATTGGTTGCTCAGGCAAATAACGCTTCATTTTTGCTAAAGAATGAATCACGAGCAAATCCAGATTCATCGATATTTATACAAATATTTAAGCAAGAAGGTGTACTTGAACTCTACCAAAAAACACCATCAGGCAAATATACCTTGTCGAAAACCTATCCCATTTGTAAGTTTTCTGGTGGGTTAGGGCCAAAGAAAATAGAGGGTGATCTTAAAAGCCCCGAAGGTTTCTATCAAATTACAGCAGAGCAACTCAACCCTAATAGTCGGTATTACCGATCTATCAATATAGGTTTCCCTAATGAGTTCGATAAAGCCCAAGGGTATAGCGGAAGTTACCTGATGATCCACGGCAGCTGCGTGTCGGTGGGTTGTTATGCGATGACCGATAAGTACATGGGCGAAATCTACCAAACGGTAGAAACTGCCTTGCTAAATGGCCAATCGACGATTAGCGTAAATATCTATCCGTTTAAAATGACGAAAGAAAATATGCTGCGCTACCGAAATTCAAGCCATTACACGTTTTGGCAGCAACTACAGCCTGCCTATGAGTATTTCAACCAAACAGGAAGACTCGCACAGGTCTCTGTAAATTCAGGAAAATATGCAGTCATGGGCCTACCTGATACCCCAACAAAATTGTTAGGGATGAAATCACAGTATGCGCTGACCAAGGTGGAATAACACAAAATTACCTGGCTCAATCTTTTGCCAGTCTTCATTGCCTGTCAAAGGTTGAGTTGCAATCACAGAGACGATATCTGTTGGTGTTGTGCACTGTGCAAAATCAATTTCAATATCTTGATCGAGCAACTTAGCCATGCCAAACGGCGCTTTACGCGTGATCCAATGTAATTTCGTTGAGCTAAACGCCATCAAATATTGCCCATCAGACAACAACATATTGAAGACACCTTTACTCCGCAATTGATCAGCTAAAGTTGCAATAAAACGAAAGACACTTTTCCAGTTTGACGGTTTTCGTGGATATTTTTCACTCAGCTGTTGCAAAATCCAACAAAATGCCCATTCACTGTCTGTTTCCCCAATAGGCCAATAACGCCCTGTGTTAAGGGAACGGTATCCCTTAAGTTGTCCATTATGAGCATAAGTCCAATTACGTCCCCATAGCTCACGAGTAAAGGGGTGAGTGTTTACTAACGACACGTCACCTCGGTTTGCTTGGCGAATATGCGCCACAATACTTTCAGACTTGATGGGGTATTCCTGCACAAAACGCGCAACGGGGGATGTAAAACTCGGTTGTGGATCTTTAAATGTGCGACACCCGAGACCTTCGTAAAACGTGATTCCCCAGCCATCTTTGTGTGGCCCAGTTTGACCACCACGAGAAATTAACCCACTCAAACTAAAGGTAATATCGGTTGGAACATTGGCACTCATGCCAAGTAACTCGCACATTTAAAAGCTCCTACAACGGCTAAATCGTTACTTCACCATCTCTTTTTCAATTAATTGAATAAGGATATGGATAACTTTGATATGAATTTCTTGAATACGATCCGCATAACCAAAATGAGGTACACGAATTTCAATATCTGCCGTGCCTGCCATTTTGCCACCATCTTTTCCTGTTAATGTGATGACTTTCATACCTTTTTCACGTGCAGCGGCAATCGCTTTGATAATATTTCCTGAGTTACCTGATGTTGAAATTCCCAGTAACACATCACCTTTCATGCCAACTGCTTCAATAAAACGAGAGAAAACAAAATCATAACCGAAGTCATTACTCACACAGGATAAATGGCTCACATCTGAGATCGCAATAGCAGGGTAACCTGGACGGTTTTCACGATAACGGCCTGTCAATTCTTCAGCAAAATGCATCGCATCGCAGTGAGATCCACCATTGCCACAAGATAAGACTTTGCCGCCGGCTTTAAAAGAATCCGCTAATAACACCGCCGCTTGTTGAATGGCTTCGATATTCGCTTCGTCACTTAGGAAATTTGATAACGTCTCGGCCGCTTCAGTTAATTCACTGCGGATCAAATCTTGGTACATGAGGTTTCCCCTTAATTAAGAATACGTTATTGAGAATATAGCCAACTTACATCCAAAATGATTTACAGTAAATCGATCTCACTAGGACACAAATTCAGATGGATATCAGTCATTAAGCTTTAATACTCAGATTGTTGCACAGGGGGCTTTTTGTTTCTACTTTTGATTGTGCTGTCTTGAGCTCGTCGACAAAAATAACGTTTTGTTATGCTTAATAACCTTATTTTATTTAATGGTAATAATTTTAATTTCAACTATCCCCTCCATTATTTGATTTTTTTGTGAACTAAGTTGTAATTAAGATGTAAATATATTGCTAATTCTTTATTGCTAGGTATAGATTTAGTTATCAAACAGGTCAGACCTCTTACAAGTCGACAGGAGATCCACTATGATCCTTCTTAGCATTGTGTTATTTCTCGCCTTAATTGGCGTACTTAGTTATCACAGAACCTCCCTTGTACTCAGTACAGTACTGCTATTAGCCTATACTGTCGTCATGGGCATGTTAAATATTTGGAGTTACTGGATGTTGCTGCCAGTAGCTCTGGTCTTATTCCCATTTGTTTTTTCTCCTGTACGCCAGTCTCTTTTCTCATCACGAGCCATGAAAATGTTTCAAAAAGTCATGCCGCCAATGTCGAGAACTGAAAAAGAGGCTATTGACGCAGGAACAACATGGTGGGAAGGCGACCTTTTCCGTGGTGCACCAGATTGGAACAAACTGCATAATTATCCAAAACCACAGTTAACAGCGGAAGAACAAGCGTTTATTGATGGCCCAGTAGAAACTGTGTGTGGCATGGTAAATGATTTTGAAGTTAGCCATGAGCTTGCTGACTTAACGCCTGAAGTTTGGCAATACCTTCGCGATCACCGCTTTTTCGCCATGATCATCAAAAAAGAATATGGTGGTCTTGAGTTTTCAGCTTACGCGCAATCACAAGTATTACAAAAACTCGCAGGTGTATCAGGTATTTTAGCCATCACGGTGGGTGTACCAAACTCATTAGGCCCAGGTGAATTATTACAACATTATGGCACTGATGAGCAAAAACAACGCTACCTACCAGGCTTAGCAACAGGCGAAGAAATTCCGTGTTTTGCCTTAACCAGCCCTGAAGCAGGCTCCGATGCAGGTGCGATTCCCGATTCTGGTGTTGTCTGTATGGGAGAATGGCAGGGTGAACAAGTGTTAGGTATGCGTTTATCATGGAATAAACGCTATATTACCTTAGCACCTATCGCTACTGTACTTGGCCTTGCGTTTAAATTGTCAGATCCAGACAAACTATTGGGCGGTGAGAAAAACCTCGGGATCACCTGTGCGTTAATTCCAACCAACACGCCAGGCGTTGAAATTGGTCACCGTCACTTCCCACTCAATATTCCATTTATGAATGGCCCGACTCGCGGAAAAGATATTTTTGTCCCTATCGATTACATCATCGGTGGGCCAAAAATGGCTGGTCAAGGCTGGAGAATGTTAGTGGAATGCCTGTCTGTAGGGCGTGGTATTACACTACCATCAAACTCAACAGGTAGCTTGAAAAGTATCGCTATTGCAACAGGTGCCTATTCTTATATTCGCCGCCAATTCAAATTACCGATTGGTAAAATGGAAGGTATCGAAGAACCCTTAGCACGCATCGCAGGTAATACTTACTTGATGGATGCAGCAGCCACATTAATCACCTCAGGTATTATGTTAGGCGAAAAACCCGCAGTACTTTCGGCTATCGTTAAGTACCACTGTACCCACCGCGGTCAGCGCGCCATTATTGATGCGATGGATATCACAGGCGGTAAAGGTATCTGCTTAGGGGACTCCAACTTTGTTGCACGGGCTTACCAAGGTGCGCCTATCGCAATTACGGTTGAAGGTGCTAATATTCTGACTCGCAGTATGATTATCTTCGGTCAAGGTGCAATTCGTTGCCATCCTTTCGTCTTAGACGAAATGGCGGCTGCGCAAGATAACAATCTGCACAAATTTGATAAAGCCGTATTTGGTCACATTGGTCATGTCATTAGTAACCAATTCCGCAGCTTCTGGTTAGGTTTAACTAACGGTCGAGGTAGTCACGCACCAACCAAAGATGAAACACGCCGCTATTATCAGATGTTAAATCGTCATAGTGCTAACTTAGCGTTATTATCCGATGTCGCAATGGGCGTGTTAGGTGGCAGCTTAAAACGTCGCGAACGTATTTCAGCTCGCTTAGGGGATATCCTCAGCAACCTGTATCTTGCATCTGCAACTTTGAAACGCTATGAAGATGAAGGTCGCCAAAAAGCGGATTTACCACTGGTAAAATGGGCTGTTGAAGATTGTTTATATCAGTCTGAAAAGGCAATTGATGATCTACTGAAAAACTTCCCGAACAAAATGGTGGCAGCGATTATGCGAATAACTTTGTTCCCTACAGGACGTGCGATGTCCATGCCATCAGACAGACTTGATCATAAATTGGCACAGCTGTTGATGGAGCCATCAGAAACTCGTGACAGATTAGGCCGCGGGCAGTATTTAACGCCTACGGAAAACAACCCGCATGGCTTAGTTAACCAAGCATTACTGGATATTATTGCTGCAGAACCCATTTTTGAACGCATCTGCCGCCTGAAAGAGCGTAAACTCAGCTTTACCCGTTTAGACAAACTGGCTGATCAAATGCTGCCTGAAAATGTCATCACGCAGGAAGAAGCCGATATCCTACGTAAAGCAGAAGCGAGCCGATTACGCACAATTAATGTCGATGAGTTTGAATTTGATGACTTAGGAGTGCTTCCGTCAAAAAAGTCTCCTGATGAACCGTCAAACGAAGACGCTAGCAAGAAAAAGAAAGCCGCTTAGTTTATAGATAAGTAATAAAACTCAAGGAGCATCCTACTCCTTGAGTTTTTTGTTAGTGCAAATTATACATCAATTTTCTACGTACTCGGGGGTTCTCGTTGTTTAGCCTCTAATATATAAGGTCGTAATTTAATTTTATTATCCCAATCACTCAGTTTAAATTGACAGATTTCCCCACCTTCATTTGCACAAATTGTTAGATACTCTTTTGCTTTATTAAGCTCATTAAACTCATAAAAATATATTTCAGCTGCTGACGCTAATGCTAATTCTCGATAATAACCCTGTGTTTCCTTCAACCTTTCCCAATATGCTATTGACTGAATCAATCAAATAATCAACAGCCTTTGCACAAATAAAATTAGGATTTATAGTTTCAAAAAAAAGTAATTACAATTTGAATCTTTATAGAACAATTTAAACATTAATAAATTACTATCTGAGTCACTGGACTTTGCCTTACCTTTTAATAAATAAAAATTTTTTCATTTTTAGGAGAAGGAATTAGAACATTATAATCTGAATCATATGACAAATATTTACTATCGTAGCCAAAGTTCAACATCCTATACGAAGGTTTTAAAACATCGACTTTAGGCGATTTTAAATGGCAACCAAATAATATAAAAAAAGAAAAAAGAGTATTAGCCTCATATTTAAATTTTTCCAAAAATATCAATTAATCAGTGGTGGCAACCCTTATCTTTACATGCAAAAAAATATTGTAAATCACCCAAAAGAGTAGTTTTTACTTTCTTTAAAAGAAAAAAAGCCAGCGACTTAATCGCTGGCTTTTTCATCACATTGGCAATTTTTAAAGTGATAGCTCTAACGCTAATAATTCTTCTATTGTCTGACGACGGCGAATTAATTGCGGTTTCCCCTCAACAAACATCACCTCTGGTAATAATGGTCGGCTATTATAGTTTGAAGACATAGATGCGCCGTAGGCTCCTGTGTCGTGGAAAACCAAATAATCCCCCACGTTGACCTCAGGTAATGCGCGAGTCACCACAAGCCCACCTTCAAGCTGAGTAAACACATCCCCAGATTCACATAAAGGGCCGGCAATAATGGTGTCTTTTAGTTGTGACTCATCCGCAGCACTTCCGTCTGCAGGTAAAACAGAAATATGATGATAACTGCCATACATCGCTGGGCGCATTAAATCATTAAAACCACTGTCGACTAAGACATAATGACGGCTTCCCATATCTTTAACAGCACGCACTTCCGCCAGCAAAACGCCCGATTCAGCCACTAAATAGCGACCTGGTTCGATTTCAAGTTCAATCGCGTGTCCTAGATGCTGCGCTATGCGCTGGCGCGCGTTATCCCATAAACTATAATAATGCTGCACATCGATTAATTCATCGCCTTCACGGTAAGGTGTCGATAACCCACCACCCGCTGAAATAGCATGAAGATCCACGCCAGCAGTTGTCACCAGCGCCACCATCGAATCACATACATCTGCAAGATGTTGATAATCAACGCCTGAGCCAATGTGCATATGAATACCGATTAACGACAAATTATAATGACGAATTTTTTCTAAGGCTAAAGGTAAATCTTCATGCCAAATACCGTGTTTACTGTTTTCACCGCCCGTATTGGTTTTTTGGCTATGACCATGACCAAAACCCGGGTTAATACGCAACCACACAGGGTGGCCTTGTTTTTGTTCGCCAATTTGTTCAAGCATATCAATTGACCCTGCATTCACAGGGATATCTAGCTCGGTGACTTTTACCAATGTGGCTCTATCGAGCACATCTGCTGTAAATACGATTTCTGAGTTCTCACGCCCAGGCTTGAAGCCGGCCACCAGCGCACGTTCGATTTCCCCTAAAGAAACTGAATCGACTTTAACGCCCTGCTCTCTCATAAGGCGCAAAATATGAATATTTGAACTAGCTTTTTGAGCAAAGCGCACCGTATCAAAGATTTGTAATTGCTTAATACGCTCAATGATGACTGCACTGTCATATACCCAAACAGGGGTACCGTATTGTGCAAGTAGCGCACGTAAATGTTCAGGGGTTAAATACTGGCTTGAAGTGGTTGCGAATGAAGTCATTATGTTTCTCGTTTGCAAGTTTTTATTATATTAAAGTCTATTATTCAGAGAAAAGATGGGAAAAAAAATATCCATTTTGCTAAAATCTATTCATATTTGATATAGCTTTGGTTTTGAGGTGAAAAATGCAGGCCATTTCGTGGCGACATATTGAGATATTTCGTGCAGTGATGACCGCACCGAATTTGACGGAAGCCGCTGCATTGTTGAATACTTCACAGCCTACCATCAGCCGTGAACTGGCACGCCTTGAGCATTTACTACAATTTAAGCTTTTTGATCGCGTCAAAGGGCGCTTGCAACCCACCGCGCAAGGGCTGCGATTTTTAGAAGAAGTTGAACGCTCTTACTATGGGTTAGAGCGCATCAAAAACTCAGCAGAAACAATACGCCGTTTTGAACATGCCCAAATTTCTGTCACCTGCTTACCCGCTTTTGCCCAATCCCTTTTACCGTCAGTCTGCCACTCTTTCATGGAAAGCTATCCTGATGTCAGTATCACCGTAATCCCTCAGGAATCTCCTGTGCTCGAAGAATGGCTCTCTGCCCAGCGCTATGATTTTGGTTTAACAGAACATTTGCAAATGCCGCCAGGTACTGAGCAACAAACGCTTGGAAGTTTAAATGAAGTGTGTGTGTTACCTACAGGGCATCCTCTCACTCAAAAAAAGGTCTTAACCCCCAGTGATTTTCAGCATCAACGCTTTATTAGTTTGTCTTTAACTGACAGCTACCGCCAATTAATTGACTCAACCTTTGCGGAGCAGCAAATTGACCGAAAAATGGTGATGGAAACACATTCGGCTTCTTCTATTTGTGCGATGGCTCTAAAAGGTATTGGGATTTCCATTGTTAACCCACTAACAGCGTTGGATTTTCACCAGCAATCTTCGGGTAAACTAGCGCTGCGTCCTTTAAGCTTTTCAATACCCTTTACGGTGAGCTTAATTAGACCTATTCACCGCCCATCATCACAACTCACTGATATATTTACCAAACATTTAAAAAAACAATTTAACCAGATTGAACAACAGTTAGCGCTGGCCTTGCTGCATCAGTGATAACCAATGGGGTGAGGTAGTAAACCAGTTAGCAAGATAATCGATCACCGCACGTAGTGAGGTTGGCATTTTTTGTCGACTGGCATACACAGCGTAAATACCTAATGGCATTGGTGTGTAATCAGGTAATAATTGGATTAATTCGCCTGAATCCAAATACTTTGCAACTGAATAATAAGGCTGCATAGAAACCCCTGCGCCATTTAAGGTCGCTTCGGCGATAAAAACAGATTCATTAGCACTCAACCTTCCATCCACTAACACTGTGTGCTGTTCGCCTTCTTTTTCAAACACCCATAAACTACGCCCAAAAAAGTTATAAGTTAGACAATCCAGTAATGCTAAATCCTCGGGTTTTGTAGGGTGCTTTTTTCCTTCCAAAAAACGGGGAGATGCACAGATCACGGAATAACAGGTCGAAAGAGGCTTCGCAATCAGACTTGGCTCTAGCTGATTAGTAATACGGATCGCTAAATCAATTCTTTCCTCAATAAGATTCACTGATTTATTCGAGATCTGCATATCAATAGCCATATTAGGGTACTGTTGCATAAACTCGGTCATTGCCATGGAAAGCGCACTTTGGGCGATAGATTGTGAGCAACTAATACGTACCAGCCCTGATAATGCTTGATTATCATGCTCTTGCTGCACAGGAACCGTTTGTGAAATCGCATTTAGTTGTAACGATTGTTGGTAAACCCCTTCCCCTGCAGAGGTTAAACTAAGCCGCCTTGTTGTACGGTTTAATAACCGAACACCCGCCCATTGTTCCATCTCAGATAAATAGCGAGTTACCATCGCACGAGACATATCTAGCTTATCTGCCGCACCGCTTAGGCTGCCACTCTCCACAATGGTGATAAACACTTCTACCGCTTTTAATCTATCCATACCCCACCAATTCGACCGATTTATGCAACAAATAAAGCCTAATTATGCTGTTTTTCCCATCATTATTACAATCTAATATACACGCCAAGCCAAACAACATTTACCTGCATCACTTAATTTTAGGATATAAAAATGAAACTTACCTTATTAGCAGCAACGACATTATTCGCAACAACTATGCACATGGCACAGGCTAAAAAGCTAACATTAGATGTGTATAACCCAGGCCATAACAGTGTTTTCCCTGTTTCATCTGAAATTATTAGCGGACCAACTGAAGTGGTTTTAATTGATGCTCAATTTCAAAACAACGACGCACAAAAATTAGTCGATAAAATCCAAAAGCTGAATAAGAAATTAACCACCATTTATATTAGCCATTCAGACCCTGATTTTTATTTTGGTTTAGAGACGCTGACAAAAGCTTTCCCTGAAGCCAAAGTGGTTGCAACTGCCGAAACCGTCAACGCCATTAATGCAACTAAAGATGGCAAACTTGCCTATTGGGGCGGTGAATTAAAAAATGAAGCACCAAGCCATGTTATTGTTCCTGAAGTCATTAAAGGGAATAGCTTTACCGTTGATGGTGAAAAATTAGAGATTAAAGGCCTAGATGGTGCCTCACCAGACAGAACTTATCTGTGGGTACCCTCTTTAAAAGCAGTCGTGGGTGGCGTATTAGTTTACGATAATCTCCATGTGTGGGTTGCAGATACGCAAACTGAAACCTCACGCCAAAACTGGCAACAAGCTTTAGAGAGTATTAAAGCACTTAAACCCGAAACCGTTGTACCAGGACATTTTACCGGCAATTCTAAGTTTGATATTGGAACCGTTACATTTACTCAGCAATATTTAAATGACTTTGAAACTGCGATAAAAGCAAGCAAAAACGCGGATGAACTGATTAAAAAAGTAGAAACGCAATACCCTAACTTAGATGAAAAATCGAGCTTAGAGCTCAGCGCCAAAGTGATTAAAGGCGAAATGCAGTGGCCTCAGTAAGCCGATAAATTGCCCCCTATTTCATTTGTTTTGGTACTTTTTGTAACTTGTGGATACACATTAAAAACAAAATGATCTAGGGGGATAGTTTATGCTATCACCTTGAGTATCTTAAAAATAATTCAGCGAGACATTATTATGAGCAATATTACCCTACACTATATTTATGACCCTTATTGTGGCTGGTGTTATGCTGCTGCACCGTTAATTGAAGTTGCTGCGAAACACCCAAATATTCATATCGAAATGCATGGTGGTGGCATGCTCGCAGGCAGCTCTCGACTACATTTAGATGATAATTTCCGCCAACACATTATCCAATCAGATAAACGCATAGCGTCAATGACAGAGCAAGTTTTTGGTGATGACTACCTCACAATGTTACATGAACCTAACTTTGTAATGGACTCAGCAATACCGCAAACCGCAATACTGGCAGCAACAAAACAAGGTAAAGGCTTAGAAATGCTAAAAGCGATTCAAAAAGCCCACTATATTGCAGGGCGCCACATTAATGATAGCGCTGTCCTGTTAGATTTAGCACAAAGCATTGGGCTGGATGTCGCTCAATATACGACTGACTACGCACAGAGTGAGCTAAGTGAAACTAAGACCCACATTCAAAACAGTAAAACACTATTAGCGCAATCAGGTGCATCTGGCTTCCCTACATTACTGATTCAGCAACAAGGCCAGTGGCTACGAGTCCCACTACAAAACTACCTTGGCGCGCCAGATAAATGGCAACAATTCTTAGATACCATGGTTAATGCTGCTAAATAACCAAACGAGCAAATCATTTGGCTGTGTTATTCATTTATTATCATTGAATAAGTGATAAATACAGCCAAATACTAGCACTAACCAAAATCGCTGGCCCAAAAGGAATAGTCGGGCCCCCCATATTCATACCTTCTCCACTTTTCAAATACGATTTTCCGCCAACGCCATGGAACTTAGGTAATAGCCAATAACTCGCACTGTAGTGCAAAAGCCCTAGCACTGCTGCTAGACCTAAAAAATGCGGTAAATTCAGTACACCAAGCCATGATGCACACGCAGCAATCAATTTAAAATCTCCCCTTCCCATTTGCGGCTGTTTTTTGATTTTTTCCACCAGTGTTGTGATAAACATAATGGCCAAATAAGCCACGATAATGGCATAGATAGCCGAAATCACATTACCGTTTGGAGAGCTTATTTGATACAACAACCCAGCCCCTAAGAATGGGTAAGTTAATATATTCGGTAAATACCCTGTTTTATAATCAATAATAAACAACAACACAGTGAAGTTTAAAAATACGAATAAAAATAAGATGACAAGCCAATAACTCAACGAATAAAAAACGATAAGACCCAACACTGAATAAATAAAAAACAATGAAAAATAATTAACCTCAATGGAAGGTAATTGAAAATATTTTTCAGGAATAGATTTCAATAGCTTAAAGGTCATTATTACAGATAACACTAAAAGCATTAAAATCAAATAAACTTCCTTATTGACCATAATGTTACTGAATTTAATATAAAAACAGCTCCACTCTGTTTTCAATTTAAATAAAAGATTCATTATTTCATTAAAGATAAAAACGAATTTTTCTAAAACTGCGCACCATAAGTCGAGCATATTAACTCCTTATTCCATTATGGAGAAAAAATAAATATACGCAGAAAAATAACCAACCTAAACACTTTAATTCCGTTCAATACAATCAGTTTATTCGAGCTCAAATTTTTTCTATTTATTTATCAATTGCGTCTAATTTAACGGCGATGGCACAGACGTACTATAAATACGTTTTTTTTCGTTATAAACTAGATAGCAAAGCTTGAGTTTTGCGATTCAATCCCCATATTCACCAAAGCTATCCTATTTATTAATCGAGTCTGTACTAAGGAAACACCATGCGCATTCCACGCATTTATCACCCTGAGCCAATACAAACCAATACAACCATTTCTCTTGGTGATGATGCCGCAAACCATGTGGGCAGAGTCCTCCGTATGGCTCCTGGTCAGAAGCTTGAGCTGTTTGATGGTAGCAACCAAACTTTTAGTGCTGAAATTACGGAAGCTTCGAAAAAGCATGTTTTGGTCTACATTGAAAGTGGCAATCTTGATGATAGAGAGTCCCCCCTCGATCTCCATTTAGGCCAAGTCATGTCACGCGGGGAAAAAATGGAATTCACCATCCAAAAATCTGTTGAATTGGGTGTTAATACCATTACCCCTTTAATTTCAGAGCGTTGTGGTGTGCGTTTAGACCCCGAGCGACTCGAAAAAAAATTACAGCAATGGCAAAAAATTGCGATTGCTGCATGTGAACAATGTGGCCGAAACCGTATCCCTGAAATTCGCCCCGTACAAAGCCTTGAAACTTGGTGTGCGGAGGATGACGGTGCATTCAAGGTAAATCTTCACCCAAGAGCGACAGAAAGCATCAATACCCTGCCGACTCAATTGAAAAAAGTAAGACTGTTGATTGGCCCAGAAGGCGGGCTTTCAGCGGATGAAATCGCCATGACAGCCAATTATCAATTTACCGATATACTGTTAGGCCCTAGAGTACTTAGAACAGAAACGACTGCGCTAACCGCTATCACTGCACTGCAAGTGCGCTTAGGTGATCTGGGTTAAGGAGAAAAAATGATCAAGCTCGGTATAGTGATGGATCCTATTTCATCCATCAAAATCAAGAAAGACACCAGTTTTGCAATGATGTTGGAAGCTCAGCGTCGTGGTTACGAAATCCATTATATGGAAATGAATGACCTTTATTTGCACCAAGGTGAGGCTCGCGCACAGACTAAAATTGTCACCGTCGAAGAAAATCCTGCGAAATGGTACGAATTCCATGGTGAACAAGATATCGCCCTCGGTTCCCTTGATGCGATTTTGATGCGCAAAGATCCGCCATTCGATACCGAGTTCATTTACGCAACCTATATCTTAGAACGCGCAGAACAAGCAGGTTCCTTAATTGTGAATAAACCGCAAAGCCTGCGTGACTGTAATGAAAAATTATTCACTGCTTGGTTCCCTGAATTAACGCCAGATACGTTAGTGACTCGCAGCCCGCAAAAATTAAGAGAATTCCATCAAAAACATGGGGATGTGATCTTCAAACCCCTTGATGGCATGGGCGGTGCATCGATTTTCCGTTTAAAACAAGATGACCCTAACGTGGGCGTGATCATCGAAACATTGACAGAACATAGCTCCCGCTATTGTATGGCTCAAAACTTTTTACCTGCCATTAAAGAGGGCGATAAGCGTGTGTTAGTGGTTGATGGTGAGCCAGTGCCGTACTGTTTAGCGCGTATTCCAGCGCAAGGTGAAACCCGTGGTAATTTGGCCGCAGGTGGTCGTGGCGAAGCGCGTCCTTTAACAGAAAGTGATTGGGCAATTGCGCGTGCCGTCGCGCCAACATTGAAAGAAAAAGGCTTAGTGTTCGTTGGGTTAGACATTATAGGTGATCGCCTGACTGAAATTAACGTCACAAGCCCAACCTGCGCTCGTGAAATCGAAGCGGCTTTTGATATTTCTATCACAGGTATGTTGATGGATGCCATTGAACGTCGCTTGAAAAAATAAGCAATAAAACAGGCTAAAAAGGCGATTTCTGCCTTTTTAGCCAACGAATTCAATAAAAATGAATGGAGTTTAAGTTTGAATCTACAAAACCATTTTCTTATTGCCATGCCATCCCTCACAGATCCTTATTTTGAGCAATCTGTAGTGTATGTGTGTGAGCACAACGAAAAAGGCGCAATGGGTTTAGTCATTAATAAACCCATTGATGACTTTTCAGTTGATACCATGTTAAGAAAGCTTGAAATTACGGTATCCGATAAAGTCAATAAACGTAACCTACAACGCCCCGTGATTGCTGGTGGCCCGGTTGCAGAAGAACATGGTTTTATCTTACATACACCAATTAGCGGCTTTTTATCTAGCTTGCATCTTAATGATGAAGTGATGGTCACTACGTCGAAAGATATTTTAGAAACTCTTGGTAGCGATCACTCGCCAAAAAACTCTTTAGTCGCCTTAGGTTATTCCAGTTGGGAGCCTGGTCAACTAGAGCGAGAAATCATGGAAAATAGCTGGTTGACAGTTGAAGCATCCCCTAAACTCATTTTTGATACGCCAATTAACGAACGTTGGGCTGCGGCTGCCAATTTAATTGGTGTCAATATTCATACGATTTCCATGCAAGCGGGGCATGCATAATGTCAGGAAGAACGCTATTAGCCTTTGATTTCGGAACAAAAAGTATTGGTGTTGCTATTGGACAAGAGATCACAGGTACAGCACGCCCATTAACATCACTTAAAGCCAGTGATGGTCGCCCTGATTGGCAACAAATCGAAAAGTTACTTAAAGAATGGCTTCCTCAGTTGGTTATTGTCGGCCTACCCCTTAATATGGATGGCACCGAGCAACTGGTCACCAGCCAAGCGCGTAATTTTGCCAATCGTATTCATGGCCGTTTTGGTGTTAAAGTCGAATTGCACGATGAACGACTTTCCACGGTTGAAGCAAAAGCAGGCTTATTTGAGCAAGGTGGCTACCGCGCATTAAGCAAAGGAAAAGTGGATTCGGCTTCCGCCGTGGTGATCCTTGAAAGCTGGTTTGAGCAACATAGTTAATTTTGCACAGTTTTGAGGTTATTTTTCACGGAAATCTCATGCAAAGGTGCCGTTCTAACGCGAATTGCTTTACACTATGGTCAACAGTCACTATTCATGCACTCTGTGAATAAAATAGTTTTGAATTAAACCATAATGAATAAATACATGACCATTCAAAATAATATCTCTGATGTTACCGCACGTATTCAAACTGCTGCCGAAGAATGTCATCGTTCACCCCAAGACATTACGCTGCTGGCTGTCAGTAAAACCAAGCCTTGTGAGGCTATTTTAGAAGCCATCGAAGCAGGCCAGCGCCAATTTGGTGAAAATTACGTCCAAGAAGGCGTTGAGAAAATCCAATATTTCGCAAATAGAACTGACCTTATTTGGCATTTTATCGGCCCATTACAATCCAATAAAAGCCGTTTAGTCGCTGAACACTTTGATTGGTTCCACACGCTTGACAGAGCTAAAATTGCTCAGCGTCTGAATGACCAGCGCCCTAGCAATAAAACGCCACTAAATGTACTCATCCAAATTAATATTAGCGATGAAAACAGCAAATCGGGCATAACATTAGGTGAGGTTGCTAAGCTTGCTGCTGAAGTCGCAACTATGCCAAACCTTGTATTACGAGGTTTGATGACGATCCCCGCCCCTGAATCAGACTATGACCGTCAATGTGAAGCGTTTCGTCAAATGGACAACGCATTTAAACAGTTACAAACTACTTACCCAACAGTCGATACCCTATCGATGGGAATGACTGACGATATGCGCGCCGCTATTCACTGCGGTTCAACCCTTGTTCGCATAGGAACCGCGATTTTTGGTGCGCGCCAATATCATCAATAATAAGGAGAACAGAATGCAACACCGTAAAATTGCTTTCATCGGCGCTGGAAATATGGCTCACGCTATCATCGCAGGGCTTGTTAGCAATGGTTACCCCGCATCAATGATCACCGTTTGTTCTCCAACCCCCGTGCGCCGCGATAAAATTGCCGCACAATATGGCATTATTAGCAGTGATGATAACCTTGCTGCCGTTAAACAGGCCGATGTCATTGTATTAGCAGTAAAACCACAAATGATGAAAGAAGTCTGCGAACCCCTGCAAAATGCCACTGATTTTGATAACAAACTGGTGTTAACCATTGCCGCAGGCATCCCAGCAGAGCGCTATAACGATTACTTTGCACATCAACTGAATTTAGTGCGCATCATGCCAAATACCCCATCCTTGGTTGGTAAAGGCGTAAGCGGGTTATTTGCGCAAGCCAAAGTGACTGAGCAAGACAAACAATTTGCGCAGGAATTAATGCAAAGTGTCGGTTCAACGATTTGGTGCCAGAAAGAGCAAGAAATCAATAATATTATTGCAATTACAGGTAGCTCCCCCGCTTATTTCTTCTTATTTATGGAAGCGATGCAACAAAAAGCAGAGCAACTCGGTTATGATGCAGAACAAGCACGTGAATTAGTGTTGAATGCCATTGAAGGCTCCGTTGAACTGGCGAAATCCCAGCACGACACGGCTTTTTCAACCTTACGTGAACAAGTCACCTCTAAAGGCGGTACCACCGCGATGGCTTTAGAGCAATTTTACAACGAAAACCTTCCGCAAACTGTTGCTAACGCGATGCAAAGCGCCATCAACAGAGCAGAAGAAATGGAAAAACTTTTTTAATTAATCGCGGAACTTGCCATGCAGACTTTAGTATTTGTCGTTACCACTCTGATCCAGCTGTATATTTTTGTGTTATTGCTCCGCGTTTGGATGCAGTGCGTTCGTGCGGATTTCTATAACCCATTTTCCAAATTTGTGGTCAAAGCCACACAACCGATTGTCGCGCCGCTACGCCGTGTGATCCCTGCGATTGGTTCAATTGATACGGCGTCTGTTGTTGTTGCTTTTGTTTTAGCCATTGCCGCAATTATTTTTGGCATGTGGGCAACTAACTTACTGCCTATCTTAGGCGTAACGATTCTCCCAATGGGAATCATTTTATTACTAACGTATGCAGGTAAATTGATCTTCTGGATGATCTTGATCCGCGCCATCCTCAGCTGGGTAAGCCAAGGCCGTAATCCTGTTGATTATTTATTATACCAATTAACTGAACCGCTAATGGCGCCAATTCGCCGTATTATCCCAGCAATGGGTGGGTTAGATTTCTCAGCAATGATTGTGATGTTTATCTTAATCGCCCTGAATTATTTGCGTGTGGATATTTCCCTGATGATTGACCCATCATTGACCGCAATGATGTATTCCATTGGTATTATGTAAAAACGAGTTTTAAACGATGCAAAAAGTTGTTTTAGCGACCGGGAATCCGGGCAAAGTAAATGAATTAGCCGACTTACTTCGCGATTTCGGTATGGATATCGTTGCACAAACTTCATTGGGTGTTGAATCTGCAGAAGAAACAGGTTTAACCTTTATTGAAAATGCCATCCTGAAAGCTCGACACGCGTCGGCACAAACGGGTTTACCCGCTATTGCTGACGACTCAGGAATTTCGGTTGATGCCCTTGGTGGCGCGCCAGGGATCTACTCTGCCCGCTACGCTGGTGAGGAAGCAACTGACGAGCAAAACCTCGTTAAGCTATTAGATGCAATGAAAAATGTGCCTGATGACCAACGTCAGGCGCAATTTAACTGTGTGCTGGTGTATTTGCGCCACGCCGAAGACCCTACGCCATTAGTATTCCATGGCCGTTGGCACGGTATTATTACCCGCGAACGCAAAGGCCAAGGCGGTTTTGGGTACGATCCTATCTTTTACGTACCAGAGCTTGGCTGTACCTCTGCAGAGTTAAGCAAAGCAGAAAAACAAGCTGTTTCCCATCGTGGTAAAGCCTTAGCAATGATGCTGGATGCTCTGAAGAATGCATAAGTTGCCACCACTGAGCTTGTATATCCATATTCCTTGGTGTGTGCAAAAGTGCCCTTATTGTGATTTCAATTCGCATACTCTAAAAGGAGAGATCCCACAAAAAGAGTATGTTGAGCACTTATTAGCGGACTTAGATATTGATGCCAAATTAATTGCTGATCGCCCTGTTAAAACGATTTTTATTGGGGGGGGAACACCGAGTTTGCTGACGGCTGAAGCCATGCAAGCATTGATGGATGGTGTTCGCGCGCGAGTTCAATTAGACCCAAACGCAGAAGTCACGATGGAAGCCAACCCCGGAACCGTAGAAGCAGACCGGTTTGCAGGCTACCAGGCTGCGGGGATCAACCGTATTTCAATCGGCGTACAAAGCTTTGGTAACGATAAGCTGATCACTTTAGGCCGTATTCATGGCTCTGATGAGGCGAAACGTGCAGCAAAATTGGCCACTCACCTCAACTTACGCAGCTTCAATCTCGATTTAATGCATGGCTTACCCGCACAAACGCGCGATGAAGGCTTGTCAGATTTAAAACAAGCGATTGAACTTGCGCCGCCACATTTGTCTTGGTATCAGCTAACTATCGAGCCCAATACACAATTTGGTTCAAGGCCACCAACCCTGCCTGATGACGATACCCTGTGGGACATTTATACCGAGGGTCACAAGCTACTCAGTGCAGCGGGTTATGTACAGTATGAAACCTCTGCCTACGCAAAATCGGGTTATCAGTGTGAACACAACCTCAATTACTGGCGCTTTGGTGATTATCTCGGTATTGGCTGTGGTGCTCATGGCAAAATTACCTTTGAGGATGGGCGGATTTTACGTACGGTAAAAACCAAACATCCTCGAGGTTATATGGAAGGTCGGTATCTTCAGCAGTCTTATGATGTAGAAGCCGAAGATAAACCATTTGAATATTTCATGAACCGCTTTCGGTTACTTGAGGCCATGCCCCGTCAAGAGTTTACCCAATACACAGGTTTGCCCGAATCAACTGTAAGGCCTGCTCTTAATGAAGCCTTAGCCAAAGGATACATCACAGAAACTGATGATGAATGGCAAATTACAGAACATGGAAAGTTATTCTTAAACTCGCTGTTGGAGCTATTTTTAGGCGAGGAATAATACCCAAATCAGTGAACTAATGAAAGCCCGCGAGAGATAACATTCTGCGGGCTTTTTATTAGAGATAAAAATGAGATCGACAAAAATAACAATAAGGGTATTTCATATTGCCGCTATCGTTAGGACAACGGCAGATATTCATTAAAGCGCGTTAACAACAGCATTAACTTGTTCTGTTAAGCTGACAAAGCCACCACCTGATAAATACCACAGATCAGATTGCAGGTAAGTGATCTTACCGTCTTTGTATGCTTTGGTTTCTTGGATATTGCTGTCTTCAAAGACCGTTTTTTCTAATTTCCCAGCACCGATAGCTTCACTGCGGTCAACAATTAAGATGACATCAGGATTTGCTTGCGCAATGGTTTTGGTATCGACAACACGGCGTTTTGATTTATCCGCATTTTCATCAATCTGCAATTCTGCACGCTGTGCTTTTACCACGTCATAAACCACGGCTTGGTTATTTGGGATTAATTTGCCGTCATTGTGCATCAGTACTAAGACTTTTTTCTTAGAATCAGCCGCTTTTTTCTGAGCATCTGCAATGGTTTTGTCTAACTGAACAAGCTGTTCATCAACGGCTTTTTGATTACCGTATAAATCACCAAGTACGGCTAAGTTTGCTTTTACTGATTCAATATAATGTTTGCTGTCAGAACCTAAATTAATGGTCGGTGCAATTTTGGATAAGGCTTCGTATGATTTCCCCTGACGCCCTGTGATGACGATTAAATCAGGTTTTAATTGCTCAATTTTAGCCAAATCAGGTTGTTTCATGCCACCTGCATTTTCCATTGATGCTGGAATACTGCCTTTCACATAAGCAGGCGCATTTGCCGTCGGTAAAGCCACCACGTTATCGCCTAAACCCAGTTTTTGCATTGAGTCGTATACACCGAAGTCAAATAAAACCACTTTTTTAGGTTTTTTAATAACTTCTGTTTCACCCGATAAATGCTTAATTGTCACTTTTTCGACGCCTTGTGCAGTGACAGCATTTGGAGCGAAAGCAGCAGATTCAGCACCAAGCGCTAAAGGAGCAGAGAGTGACAATACAGAAACAAGTAAAGCAGGAATGAACTTTTTCATTTAAACGATCCCAATTAAGTCATTAAGCCAAACTCGCATTGTAAAGAGAGAGGCCTACATGTCAATCAAATAAGAATCAATTTCATTTTCATTCCCATTAATGGAACTAAAATCACATTTATAAATCCACATAATAACCATCATAAATAAAAAAACAGCCATGCAGTTAATACAGGGCTGTTTTTAAGAAATATAGATAAATGGATTATTTGGCTTTTAAGGAATTCAATAAAGAAACCCGTTGTTGCTCAATGCCAGTGACTTTTGAACACACTTGAACACCAAACAATTGGAAGCTTTTCTCTTGTTTTTTCCATTCTGTTTCAAGCTCTTGCTGCAAACCACCTAGATTGCCCAGCATGCCTTGTAGCGCTTGGTTAGCATCACCACCTGATAACAGTTGCTTGCGCCCCATTTCGTTGATGCTATCTTGTAAAATACCGCCCAAGCTTTCATTCACCAACTGCTTGCCTTTTGTTTCCGCATTTTTCATCGCTTCATGATGAAAAGCATAGCCATTCGGACGGGTTTCAATAATTTGGTTGATTTGGCTATTCAGGTCTTTTTCTAGCTTAGTCAAACGTTTACGTACATTACTGTCGCTGCCAATGACCTTAACAACGACTTTATCTACCGTTTCACGTGACGTTGCCAGTTTTTTCTCAGACTCTTGTTTTATCCAAGGTAAATCATTACGAATTGCCGATTGATAACGGATCGCTTGCTGTTTTTGAGCCTCAGTCGCCGCAATATTTTTGCCGTTTAACGTGATCTCACCATTAGGTGTAATCACTAAATCGCCACTGCGACCAACCACTCGCACGCTTTCTGGCGTCATGAAAATATCATCGTTCGGTGTCACTGAGCAGTTATAATCCGCAGCTTGGCTCGCTGCACTCGCTAACAGTGAAAATGCAATTAATGTACGGCGTAACATAACATCTCCTAGAAGGCGTTGAATTAATTAGAAAACAGAACGCCCAATTCGTTTCGATAATAGCTCTAAAGCAGCGCAACCCACCAGAGAATTCCCTGCTGCATCGAGTTCAGGTGACCATACCGCCACAGTAAATTGGTTAGGGACAACACAAACAATACCGCCGCCAACACCTGATTTCCCTGGCATTCCAATACGAAATGCAAATTCACCAGAGCCATCATACATTCCACATGTCATCATCAATGCATTGATTTGCCTTGATTGTAATGGGGTAATAATGGGGTCTATGGAGCAAGATGACATTCCTTGCGATGTTAAATAGGAGAAACATCTCGCTAATTCAACACAGTTCATACTTAGAGAGCAATAATGAAAATAAGTTTCGAGCACCGTCAAAACATCATTTTCAAAATTACCAAATGATTTCATTAAATAGCCGATTGCTGCATTACGGCTTGCATGTTCCATTTCAGAGCGAGCAACGGTTGTATCGTAGGTAATATCAGGCTCACACGATAATTTTCGAACAAACTCTAGCATACGTTGTTTTGGCGCACTTAAACGCGACTGCAACATATCTGCAATCACAATCGCACCTGCATTAATAAACGGGTTTCGTGGGATACCTTTTTCCATTTCAATTTGAATTAATGAGTTAAATGGTAGCCCTGATGGCTCTTTGCCAACACGGCTCCAAATTTCATTTTCTTCGTAGCGCGTCATCGCCAATGTCAGGCTCAACACTTTTGAAATAGACTGAATGGAAAAACGTTGATAGGCATCCCCTGCGGTGAAAACCTCACCGTCAATGGTGGAAACGGCGATACCAAGATGATGAGAAGGCACACAACCTAGCGCAGGAATATAGTTGGCAACACAACCTTGGCCTATTAGCGGCCGAACTTGGTCTAGAATGTCGTTAAGTAGCTGGTTAGAAAACATAGCACTCAAAACTTTTACTCCAGAAAATAAAGGCACCCAAAACTTGGATGCCTCTTCAAACACTGAGAAACTCAGCCTATTTATTTAGTGTGATTTAATCAACCAAAAAGTGATTATTCCCACCAAACATCAAACAGTTCAGAAACAACAACGTCGTTCATCCCTTTTGCTTTTAACCAATTTTCAACGATTTGACGGTGTTCTTCGGTACATTTACCAATTTGCTGTAGGCAAACAATCCCTTCCCAGCTCAAGTAGCCGCTTGCTTCGAATGCTAAACCGTTTGGTTCAATAGCTTCAGCAATCAGTTGGTCAACGGTAGTGTCAACTTCTTCGATCGGTGTACCTTCTTTAAAACTCCATTTAACCGTAAAACCTAACTCTTGGAATTCATCCAAACGCATTTTTTTACGTAAACGACGACTACGTGGTTGTTTAGCCATTATTTGGTCCTCTCAAACATTAAATCCCATACACCGTGCCCTAACCGCTGGCCGCGCTTTTCAAATTTTGTTTCTGGTCTTGATTCTGGACGAGGAACATAATCACCTGTTGGTGATAAATTTTTATACCCTTCGACACTCTTCATGACATCAAGCATATGTTCTGCATACGGCTCCCAGTCGGTCGCCATATGGAAAACACCACCAACCGCTAATTTACTGCGAATTTTTTCAGCAAATGGCACTTGAACAATGCGGCGTTTATTGTGTTTTGCTTTATGCCATGGGTCAGGGAAAAATAACTGAACCATCGCAAGGCTTCCATTGGGCACCATGCAATCCAAGACTTCAATCGCATCATGGCACATCACACGGACATTACTGACATTTTCTTCTTTTGCCGATGCTAAGCATGCGCCCACACCTGGCGCATGAACTTCAATGCCTAAAAAGTTTTGCTGTGGATTTTGCGATGCCATAGTCACCAATGAGGCGCCCATACCAAACCCAATTTCTAGCGTCACTGGGTTTGAGTTACTAAATACTTTGGCGAAATCAAAGGGTTCATTGATAAAATCAATCCCCATTTCAGCCCATTCTTTTTCTAATGCGTCTTCCTGACGTTTTGTCAGACGCCCTTGACGGCGGACAAAACTACGGACACGGCGCATAACCCGCCCTTCTTCATTATATTCGGGGGAGATAACATTATTGATCATAATAAAGGTTCTAAAAAATAGTTGCCCAATTAAGTTAATGTGCCAACGATCAAGTTCTATAAGGCTAGTAAATAGCAATTATGTTTAAATTACCCTTGCTAATTCAAACCATTAGATTAATGACCTAACAGTAATCGCAGGGTAAGAGTAGGAGTTTAGCAAAACTTCAACAAGGATGCAGTTGATAATTGGCTAACTTTACACTAAACCACACAATAAGCGGTTTACAGCCTACCGCGTCTATGTTGCAATCCTTAGCATTATTAAAAAATCGATAAAAAAATAAAGTGTTCAATGGAAGCTCAACAATTTTCTCATGCAGTGCTCGACTGGTATCACAAATATGGACGCAAAACATTACCGTGGCAGCAGGAAAAGTCCTCTTACCACGTATGGCTGTCTGAGGTGATGCTGCAACAAACCCAAGTCAGTACCGTTATCCCGTATTTTGAGAAATTTATTTCTCGTTTTGAAGATATTACCGCCCTTGCCAACGCACCATTGGATGAGGTTTTACATTTATGGACAGGCCTTGGCTATTATGCCCGTGCCCGCAATTTACACAAGGCAGCAAAAGTCGTTGCTGATCAGTATGGTGGGAAATTCCCAACCACTTTTGATGAAGTGTTGGCTTTGCCCGGGGTTGGTCGCTCTACGGCTGGCGCAATTTTATCTCTGTCCCAACAGCAACATTACCCTATTTTAGATGGCAACGTAAAACGCGTGCTGGCTCGTGCTTATGCCGTTGATGGCTGGCCTGGGAAAAAAGAGGTAGAAAACCGCCTGTGGGAAATTAGCACCGATGTCACGCCCAATGATGGCGTAGAATATTTTAACCAAGCAATGATGGATTTAGGCGCGATGGTTTGCACCCGCAGTAAACCAAAATGCGAGCTTTGCCCACTTAACTTTGGCTGTGTTGCCTATGCCAACCATTCATGGCAAAACTACCCAGGGAAAAAACCGAAACAAAAAATCCCTGAAAAAACCGCCTGGTTTTTAATTATGCAACATGAAGACAATGTCTGGTTAGAGCAGCGTCCCCCTTCTGGTATTTGGGGTGGGTTATTTGCCTTTCCACAGTTTGAGTCTTCAGAACAATTAACAGCATGGTTAGCGGAATCAGGCCTTTCTTATGACGCTCCTGAGCAGTTAATTGCCTTTCGCCACACGTTTAGCCATTTCCATTTAGATATTATCCCTGTAAAAGTTAAGATTCAGGCATTTAATTCTGCCATGGATGAAGGCAAAGGACTCTGGTATAACTTACACCTAGGCGCAACTATCGGCCTTGCCGCCCCAGTTGAAAGTTTATTAAAACAGCTCGCCTTACTACCTGATATTTGAGGAAATTTTAATGAGTAGAACGATTTTTTGTACATTCTTACAACGTGACGCAGATGGGCAAGATTTTCAACTTTACCCAGGTGAGTTAGGGAAACGTATTTTTAATGAGATTTCTAAAGAAGCATGGAGCCAGTGGATGACGAAGCAAACTATGCTAATTAATGAAAAGAAACTCAATACAATGAATCCAGACGATCGTAAGATGTTAGAACAAGAAATGGTCAAGTTCTTATTTGAAGGCCATGATATTCACATTGACGGCTATACACCTGAAAAATAATCTGTCTGTCTACCTACTCTGTAGGTAGACTTTTGCACCAATACTGTGAATCGTATGAAAAAACTATTTGCGCTGAGTTTATTGATCCCGCTACTTGTTTCGTGTTCCAGCAACCAAAAAACGGACTTCAACCCTGATTATGTCAAAGACACCAATGGATTTGATATTTTAATGGGCCAATTTGCCCATAATATCGAAAATATTTGGGGAATTAAGGAAGTCCTCATTGCGGGGCCAAAAGATTACGTTAAATATACAGATGAATACCGTACACGTAGTCATATTAATTTCGATGCAGGGACGATTACAGTTGAAACCATTTCCGCTGTAGAGCCATCGCAACACCTCAAAAAAGCGATTGTCACCACCTTATTGATGGGCGATGACCCTAACTCCATCGACCTCTATTCTGATATTAACGATATCCCCTACAGTAAAGAACCATTTTTATTTGGCCAAGTACTCGATAACACAGGGGAAGCGATTCGTTGGGAGTGGCGAGCAACAAAATTTGCAGATTATCTGATAGAAAACAAAATACAGCGCCGCCAATCTGGCATGAATATCGTTTGGTCAGTCACGATGCAATTAGTGCCTAACCACCTAGACAAACGCGCCCACAAATATTTGCCGTATATTAAAAAGTCATCAGCAAAATATGGCGTTGATGAGTCATTAATCCTTGCAATTATGCAAATTGAATCGAGCTTTAACCCTTATGCCGTAAGCCGCTCAGATGCACTTGGTTTGATGCAGATAATGCCAAACACGGCAGGTAAAGACGTTTTCCGCTCACAAGGAAAATCAGGGGTGCCAAGTCGCAGCTATTTGTTCGACCCAGAAAAGAACATTGATACGGGGACTGCCTATTTGGCTATCTTGCAAAACAGCTATTTAGGCGATATTCGCAATCAAACCTCTCGCCGTTATGCTGTTATTACCGCATACAATGGCGGCGCAGGCAGTGTCCTGCGAGTGTTCCATAGTGATAAAAAGCAGGCAGCTCAGCGTATTAACAATTTAGAACCAGGTGAAGTGTATGAAACATTGTCCACTAAGCACCCAGCTGCTGAGTCACGTAATTACCTCATTAAAGTGAACAAGGCACAGAAAAAATATTTGCGCTAACATTGGCGAACAGATGAAAATCACCCGTTAAACAGCGGGTGTTCTTCATTACCCAGATATTTTTAGGGCATTTCGTTTAAAAAGTAGCTAAGGTGTTGAAAAAAAGCGCATACGGTCGAAAGTTTTTATAATGCGCCTTGACTCAACTGATGGAATCAGGTTTAATACGTTCCGTTGCCCGGATAGCTCAGTCGGTAGAGCAGGGGATTGAAAATCCCCGTGTCCTTGGTTCGATTCCGAGTCCGGGCACCACTATTTAAAGAAACCAGCCTAAAGGCTGGTTTTTTGCGTTTATAACGCTTATCAAAATTAACAATGCAACTTTTACCACATTGCGCTCACCAATCCCCCACTCTATCGTTCCCCTTGGGTATCCACTAATAAACGCTGATTAATATATTCAATGGTTTCTTCTATTGTCATGATCTTATTCACCACATTAGTAATCCCTTGACCAATGATCACTTCAGCTTGGCGCAAATTAAATAACTTACCGTTTGGAATGGAGGATTCGCGGATCCCGCGGTTAATCTCTTGATAAGCCAGTGGCATCCAAGGGTAGCGATGGCAGATTTCTTGGTTATGGCTGAAATCTTGATGGTTACTATTCCCACCCAATAAAATAAGATGATCCATCACGATAGGTGAATAGAGCCAACGATAAAATTGCTCTGCATAATGTGATTTTTGGCTATAACGAGATACTCCGAGCGCGCCTCCCCCGAGTTGTGGAAGCCCACCTGGCACAGAGGCATAACCAATTTTTGGAAAAATATCGCTATGAGCCACATCATTAAACAGATTCATATAAGCAATTAACATAGCAAGTTCACCTTGCTCGAATTGCCTAACGGATTCGCTCCACCACTTTTCATGGATATTTTCAGTGACAGAAACTTGGTGTAGATAATCGCTTAACACTTTGCCCGCCAAAGGCATTTCTAATCGAGGGATACCATCACCCTCAATTAACCGCCCACCTTCTGCATAGTAGCGCAGCAAATATTCACTTGCTATTAAGCCAGCACTTCCCAATGTTGTTGATGCACCAATTGGGCGAGAAAATTGCCCTTTTTCATGCTGCTCTGTAAAAAACTGTGTGACTTGGTCGTATTCGTGAAAACTCGTCGGCACAGCCAATTCATTGCCTGTTTTCTCGTAATACCTACGCCTTAGGATCGGGTCTTCAAACAAGTCTTTTCGATAAAACAACAACTGGGCACTAGCATCAAATGGCATAGCATAAGCAGTGTCCCCGACTAAACTAAATTTTTGTTGGGTTGGTTTGGAAAAGCTGCTTAATAAATCCGTTAAGCCGTTCCCGACATTATCTAGTGGCTGTAATATTCGCTCTGCAAACCAAGGAAAACAGGCCATATCAATCCGCAATAAATCATAATAAGGATGTAAATGGAGCTGTCCCAATATTTGGTAGACTTCGTCATAAGGATGTATGGCTAAATTAACCTTAATGCCCGTTTGGCGATAAAAGTGGGGTAAGAGCTTTTTGAGTGCATTTGTCGAAGGGCTTGGCAAAATAAGGAGATTCAAACTCGGCTCATCTTTATTAACAGTACTAAGTGCTGGTGTTGCAGTATAAAGGTTGCCACTTTGGTTACGCACATAAACAGTGTTTGCCCCCAGATTCTCGCTTTCCAGTTCATCCTCTTTCATTAGCTCATCAACAACCTCTAACCCTAGCTGCGCATAATTCATCGGAAAACAGTGTAGCCCTTTTAATATTGGGGGAATATTGCCACTTAAGGCAAAAATAGCAGGGCAATCACTGTTGCTACCAAAAAAACTGGCTTGAGTTAAAAAACTTGCCTTTTCAATATCTTCAGCAACAAACAAGTCTGGTGTTTGGTCTAAGGTGAAAAAATCAAATGCAGCTTTATAGGATTCATCATTCGATGCTCGGATCACAATATATTTTTTATTTGGTGCACACTGCTTGAGGCTTTTTTGTAACTCACTCACAAACGTTGAATGTTCTAACTCACCATGTTCATCGCTGAAAATCCCCACCAGTTGACTGCGGCTGGTCGCAATTTGTTGGCAAATCGCCTCTGCTGCTTGAGAAAAATCTAACGTGAAAAAATGATGGGCATTGGCTGGTTGGCGATAAATAAACACAATCTGAGAAGCAGGTAATTTTAATGTATCAAAATAAGTGTTCGCGTCTTGCAAACAACTCACAGCAACCACCTGTTTATATCCACCCGCTGCAATTTTTTGTAATGCATCTAACTCTGTTGTTTCAAGATCATCCGTCAAAAATAGATCATAGGTTATCTCGGGGTACAAAGAGATTGATTGCCTAAATGAATTAAAAAAGATTGCGTATTTATCGGACACTAACTGCGGTAATAGTATCGCGATTTTGTGGCTTTTATTGGTTCTCAACAATTGCGCTTGTGTATTGAGCTGGTACCCCATTTGCTTTGCTGCTTTATAGACAGCTTCAATTTTCTCTACACTCACATTTCCACGTTTATTCAAAACGTTAGAAACCGTTCCATGAGAAACACCCGCCAATTTTGCAATGTCTTTAATTGTTGCCATTTGTCTTTTCACCTTAATTGCTTCTCGCAATAGCATACCTGAATTATTTATCACGACCACCGATAATTAATTTGAACGTTCCAAAATAAATATGCAGATAAAACAATCAAATAATGGAAAGTATTAACATTCGATACACACAAAGCAAAAAATAAAAAATATAACTATTAATCAAGTAGATAATTATTTTAATTTGAATGAGATCACTGATCTGAATATCTGTCATTGGCAAACTAATCTCACCAAACTATCATTGGAACGTTCAAATAATAGTTTTATCGATTTAACACCAGCACCAGGGATTTAATAACCCAAAATAAAACAATAAGATAAAGGAAATTATCATGAAAATTCATTTTTTAGGCACTGCGGCTTCAGAGGGTATACCAAACCCTTTTTGCCGTTGTGAGCACTGCCAAAAAGCAAGGCAACTTGGTGGTAAAGATATCAGAACTCACTCCTCGGCTATTGTGGATGATCTCATGTTGATCGACGTGTCTCCCACATTTAGTTATCAACTCATGCGTGATGGAATGGATGCAACCCATTTTGAAAGCCTGCTATTCACTCACACTCACCCTGACCATTTTAATGTGGGCGATCTGTTCAGTAGAATGGAAGGTTATGGCTTTGAAATTCACCATCCACTTCATATATTTGGCAACGATCGTGCAATCAATGGCTGCCTTGAAGTGCTACCGGGGTACAGCAAAGAGCGTTTCGCTTTTCATTGTTTAATCCCTTTTGTCACCGTTGAAAGAAATGGATATAAAATTACCCCATTACTAGCAAACCATGCGAAATGGGAGCTCTGTTATGTCTATCATATTGAAAAAGATGGCAAAGCGATTTTCTATGGCCACGACTCAGGCTGGTTCCCAGAACTGACTTGGCAATGGCTTGAAAACAAACCGCTAGATATTGTTGTATTCGAATGCACTTATGGACTAAATGGCAATAACCGTACCGATAACCATATGAGCCTAGAAACCGTCTTTGCAGCACAAGAAAGGCTGCAACAACAAGGTTGTTTGCATTCTAATACTCAAATTGCCGTTTCTCATATTTCACACAGTGGTAAATTACTGCATGAAGAATTAGTGGCGGTTTGTGCTCCTTATAATATCCGTGTCGCGTATGACGGACTAACGTTAGAAACACATTAAGAGGGAAATAAAATGGATATGAAAATCACTTCCCGCTTGCTGATCATGATGTTTGTGCAATATTTCATGCAAGGTGCGTGGAATATGACGATGGGACTGGTATTAAGCACCTATGGTATGGCACATATTATTGGTAATGCTTATGCGTTATTAGGTGTCGCGACCATTATTTCACCGTTATTTATTGGTATGGTTGCTGACCGTTTCTTTGCATCACAAAAAGTGATGGGGATCCTTCACTTAATTAATGCCGCCGTCATTTTATGTGTTCCTCAATTTATTGAGGCACAAAACAGTGGCATGACCCTATTTTTGATCTTTATTATTGGCCTGCTGTTTTACCCAACAACCGCACTTTCTAATAGCATCAGCTTCTCCCATATTAATGGTGTGAAATATTTCCCTATCATTCGTGTATTCGGTACGTTTGGTTTTATGGCTATCGGATTTATTTTAGGGGAAATGGGCTTCTCGGGCAGTACCATGACATGGTATATCGCATCTGCAGTTGCAGTCGTATTAGGCTTTTACTGTTTTACACTGCCAAATACGCCACCAAAAGCTAAAGGCAAACCCTTCTCCACACGCGATATTTTATGCTTAGACGCATTGTCATTATTTAAAGACCGCTATTTCGCTATTTTAATGTTTAGCATCTTTGTATTAATGATTCCAAAAACAGCTTATTCCGCCTATATCCCTGTGTTTATTAAAACGCTTGGGTTTGATAATGCCGCTTCTATTATGCAAATTGGTATTGCCTGTGAAGTGCTGTTTATGTTCTTCCTATCGTTCTTCTTGATGAAGTTCGGTTTTAAAATCACTTTATTATTAGGTGCAATTAGCTGGATTATTCGCTCAACATTATTTGCCTATGCTGCGGTCGATACCAGTTTATATTTTATTGTCTTTGGGTTGATGCTTCAGGGATTATGTTGGGACTTCTTCTTTACCGCTGGCGATATTTATGTCGACCGTAAAGCAAAACCAGAAATCCGCGCACAAGCTCAAGGATTACGCTTTATTGTTTCAAACGGCTTCGGTTTATTATTTGCCTCCACGATTTGCGGGCAAATATTTAACTCAACAGTCACGGAAAAAGGTAGCGAGTCCTTACCACAATGGGAAACCTTCTGGCATTACCCTGCTATCGTCGCTGCCGTTGTCAGTGTGTTCTTTATCTTCTTCTTTAAAGATGATGTTTCTAAAAAGAAAAATAACGACGATAAAAAAGCACCAGAGGGCGCTGTAGCACCGTAATTCGAAATATACAGAGGTAAGCCATGGATGCTCTTATGCAGTTTGTCGACACCATTGGCCCTTTGTCACTATCAAGTATTGCTAAATTACTCGCCGCCTTTATTTTAGGCGGCTTTATTGGCTTAGAACGTGAATCAAAGGGAAAACCTGTCGGCTTTAAAACCTGTGTCATTATTGCTGTTGCTAGCTGTTTATTAACCATCGTTTCTATTCAGTCTGCCGAATATTACGCCAATATTTCAGATAATATTCGCAGTGACCCAATGAGATTAGCGGCGCAAATAATCAGCGGAGTGGGCTTTTTAGGCGCGGGCGTTATTTTACATCGTCGTGATGATGCGATTTCAGGACTGACAACCGCAGCGATTGTTTGGGCTTCAGCTGGCGTTGGAATTGCGTGTGGTTCTGGCTTTTATTGGCACGCATTAATTGTCACCATTCTTTTTTTCTTGGCAATTCAACTGAGCCCACAAGTGGCATTGTTTCAGATGAAAAATCAAAAATTAGGCAAGATTAAAGTTCGAATGTTGTTTACCCATGAAGATGGCGTCCCCTTACTCATTGAGTATTTAAAACAACATAAAGACATTATTGAAAACCTAACAATACGTGACATAAAAAAAGAGCGAGTAGAAGTCAATTTAAAACTGGTGGTTCGCCAAAAAACCACATTGCCTGAATTTTATTGCTCGTTAAAACAGCTATCTTATGTTCATTCTGTTTCTTTAGATCACTAATATTCAATGACTATATGGTACAAAACCCGCGACTAAAGCGGGTTTTCTCGTTATAGGATTTCTATTAAGTTTTACAAATGCTTTAAATCCTCTGGAATATTTTTCTTCAAAATACGCCAAAAATCCTCTGCGGTTTTATTTAAGCGAGTGTCCATACGGTAAATGTAAGCTTGAATTGGAATCGTCAATTCTGGGGTATCAAGACAAACCAATTTCTTTTCTTTCAGCTCATTGACCACAGAGTAAATCGGCAGCCATGCGATGCCATGACCATCCAATGCCATATTTTTCAATAATTCACTCATGGAAGACATAAACAACGTTTTTGAACTAATTGCACCGAACTCGCTTAACCTGCGATTAACTAACCGCCCCATATAAGAAGCACTCGTATAATTCAACAAGGGAACTTGGGGTTGGTAAATATCGAATAACGGTTTACCAAATTCATCTGCGGCACAGATAGGGTAAAGCTCAGACTCAAAAACATTCAAGCAGGAAAATGGCGATTGCATTAAATCCTCATCATAAAATGAGATGATAAAATCACTTTTCCCTTCTCTTAGTGCATTAACCACCTGTACCACGTCAATGGCTTCAACATGATAGACAAATTCTTCCCCGAAACCAGACAATGCGTGAACTAGTTTGGGTAGCAGTGTTAATGATAAAGAATGTGCCGCCGCAATTTTAATATTAGGTAAACTTAAAATATTATGCCCAGAGAGTTCATTTAAATTACACTCTAATTGCTGCAACAAGCTACGGGCTTGAGAATGAAAAACTTTGCCTTCTTCAGACAACTGCAAGGGGGACGTGGTTCTATCAAACAATTCGACACCGATCGCCTCCTCTAACGCTTTAATACGCCGACTAAAAGCGGGTTGAGAAATGTTTCTCTGCTCAGCAGCATGGGAGAAATGTCGACAAGATTCCAAGGTTAAAAAATCGTACAACCACTTTGTTTCTATATTTTTCATGTTATTAAGCCTTAAGCAGACTCGCTGTTAAAATATATACGCTAAATCATTGTTGCATGTAGGCGACAAGTGAAGATAGACCGATGAGCATACAAAAGTATGTGATTCGGCTATCTGAATGCAGTCAACACCCATGCAGCTTGAAGGATGACGCGTATAAAATAATAATGATATTCTTATTGGTATATTTAGTTAACTGTCAGTTAAATTATCATTCATGGATTGTATGTCTATTATTTGTATTATGCATAAGGTTATCGTTTTAAACATTAATAAAAATCAAAATTTATTTTCTATTAACTAGAGCATTATCGTCAAAGCCAATTATATTCAGGCTTTGCCTTTCATTTCATTGAGCTCCTTCGAGTTAACATTAAAATCTTAATGCATATCTTGCATCATCCCATACTTACTTGCATTTCTCTTACCTAAAAAACATTGCTAAAAATTAGACACAGATTAATTAGAACTAATCGTTAATAATTAATTAAATAATGTATCTCATGTTAAATAAGTTAAGCAATATCGCGTTTAATTTATCTTAAATCAAAAAAGATAAAAATCGCAGGAGCGTAATAATGAAAGGTTTAATTGGTGTATTAGGTGGAATGGGTCCAGCAGCAACCGTCGATTTATTTAATAAATTTGTAACATATACTATTGCTAATAAAGACCAAGAACATATCCCATTAATTATTTCATCTATTCCTGATATTCCAGATCGTACAGAAGCATTGCTAAATCACGGAGTTTCACCACTCCCTTTAATGACTAATTACTTAAAAAAACTTGAAGATGCAGGGGCAGAATGCATTGTTATCCCTTGTAATACTGCACATTTTTGGTTCGATGAACTAAAAAATACTTGCCATGTGGATATGCTGAGTATTGTTGAAACCACCATGCAAGAGGTTCTACTAACTAAGAAAAAAAATATTGGCTTATTAGCAACTAACGCAACTATGTATATGGGGCTTTATCAAAAAAGTATTGAACAAAAAAAATTAAACTGCATCACTCCCGATGAAGAAAGCCAGAAATTAGTCATGAAAAGCATTTATTTATTAAAATCTGGAAATAAAGATGCAGCAGAAGAAATTATGAAGTTGCAAGCTGAATTATTATTTTCACGTGGAGCTGAAGTCATTATTTTAGGTTGTACTGAAGTCCCTGTTATTTTAGCCAATGAAGTTAAAAAACACCCTAATAAGTATATAGATTCAACAGGTTCTTTAGTTAGGGCTAGTATTCATTGGTATGAAAATAGAGTTGGAAAATCGCATTTAATAATAACCGAAAATTTAAAGTAAATATTTAATCATTATTAAAAACAATCAATTTTAGAAATTTTATTACTAATGACAATATATTGTCTATTGGAGACGATTATGGTTTGGCTAGAGATCATTGTTGTACTAGGTGCTATTTTCTTCGGTATACGCATGGGCGGAATTGGTATTGGCTTATGCGGAGGATTGGGGTTGGCAGTATTAACCATTGGATTTGGTTTGCCAATAGGTTCTCCCCCTGTTGATGTTATTTTAATTATTATGACCGTTGTTGTCGCTGCATCAGCATTACAAGCAGCTGGAGGAATGGACTATTTAGTGCGCCTCGCCAGTACATTTATGCGTAAAAATCCGAAGTACCTAAACATTATTGCGCCAATCACCACGTGGGTGATGACCATTATGGCTGGTACGGGATTTATCGTATTTTCAATGCTTCCCGTCATTGCTGAAATAGCCAAAGACTCGGGTATCCGCCCTTCTCGTACACTGGCAGGCTCCGTTGTTGCTTCACAAATAGCCATTTCAGGTTCTCCGATAAGTGCCGCAATGGCGGCAATGTTAACCATTATGGAAGGTAATGGCGTTACCTTTATTGTTGTTATGTCAGTGTGTTTACCTGCATCCTTTGTGGCTGCAATGGTTGCTGCATTTATTGCGTCACGCCAAGGTTGTGAATTGGAAGATGATGAAGTTTATTTAGACCGCTTACAAAAAGGGTTAGTCCATAAATACGAAGAGAAAAAAGGCGAAAGTACTACCCGTGAGAAATTTTCAGTTGTCGTTTTTCTTATTGCAACCGTTGCGATTGTGATATTGGCAGCTTTCCCTCAATTACGCCCAGGTTTTGATATCGGCAAACCGATGGGTACCCGTGATATCATCATCATCTGCATGCTCAGTGCAGCCTGCTTGATGGTTATTTTCTGTAAAACATCACCAAACTCTATCGTTTTAGCACCAACGTTCCGTTCAGGAATGAGCTCTCTTGCTGTCATATTGGGAATTGTGACATTAGGCACCACTTTTGTTGATGCCCACATGGATCAAATCAAAGCTATCGCAGGGGATGTATTATCTGCCTACCCTATATTGTTAGCTGTCGTACTGTTTTTTACCTGTGCATTGCTCTACTCCCAAGGGGCAACAACACCACTAATCATTCCACTGGCCATTGCTTTGGATGTACCAACATGGGCTATTTTAGCGTCGTTCGTTGCTGTCACTGGCGTGTTTGTTTTACCCACTTACCCAACGTCATTAGCAGCAATCGAATTTGACTCCACAGGTTCAACCCGTGTCGGAAAATATATTCTAAACCATCCCTTCATGCTACCAGGGTTAGGTGGAATTATTGCTGGGGTTGCCTTTGGATTTATTATCGCACCGATGATTGTTTAACTTGATGAGTTAGGCCTAATCCCTCACTCATTACTATAAATAAAAACACCTATTTCCTTACAAAATGAAGTTATTAATTGGTATTTTTTTGGCTTTATTCTTAGTTGAATTTATTAAATACTCTACAGAATAGAGCCTTTTTTCTTTCAAATCTTATTTATTCATACTCAATCTTGATAAAAATTTAATTTGCAGCACTTATTACTTTCATGTCTAACCATAAAATAATTTTTAATAAATAAAATTTATACTGATTTTCGATTTTTAATCACCTTATTCAATGAAAATGAAATTAACTTTCATATAAAAATGTGAGCTGAAATGTTTTTGCATGAATTATCCACTTCTGAAAACAGTTAAAATAATTATACTCGGCTTCATATTCATTTCTTAATAACCCTAACACGAGGAATGAATTTTATTTTATTACTTATTTTTCATCGTGTTAGATACCTATGATTGACGTTTTTCACCCCTTTGACGGTGCTCTAAAAGCAATTAAAATTAAGAGTTAAATCACAAATCTTAGTTTTTCTTCTCTGCACCTTCAAAAATGACGACGTCGTCATATTAAAAATAAATTATTTTATCTATAACATTAAAGAACCATTTTTCTTACATTCGTATCCAAATTTATCGTTAAGCGTAAAAATTAAAGCCATTTAGAGATAAAAAAACGCTTAATGTTGACGTCAACATTAGGGCTAACAACTAGAAAGAGGTTTTAGAACATGAGTAACCTACCTGAAAAAATGAAAGCCGTTGTTTGTCATGGTCCCCATGACTATCGTTTTGAAAATATTAGAAGACCTACAGCTGGCTTTCGAGAAGTTGTCATTAAAGTCGATGGCTGTGGGATCTGTGCGGGTGACTGCAAAGCCAATGATGGCGCACAAATGTTCTGGGGGGATGACCCATGGATCAAAGCCCCTGTCGTACCTGGTCACGAATTCTATGGCAGAGTCGCAGAATTGGGCGAAGGGTCCGCTGAAAAATACAAATTAAAAGTGGGTGACCGTATCCTCGCAGAACAAATCGTCCCTTGCTGGGAATGTCGTTTCTGTAAATCAGGTAAATACTGGATGTGTGAAACCCATGATATCTACGGTTTCCAAAAAGAAGTTGCCGATGGTGGGATGGCTGAGTATATGCGTTTTTCTGAGCGCGCTATCATTCACAAGATCCCAGATGAACTTTCCGATAAAGACGCCGCATTAATTGAACCAATGGCCTGTGCCATCCACACCGTTCGCCGTGGTGATATTGATTTAAATGACGTTGTCGTCATTGCAGGTGCTGGCCCGCTTGGTCTGTGTATGATCCAAGTTGCAAAACTCAAAACACCAAAAAAATTAGTCGTGATCGATGCTATCGACGAACGCCTTGAATTAGCGAAAAAATTTGGTGCTGACGTGGTGATCAACCCACTGAAAGAAGATGCCATCAAGTTAGTCAAAGAGATGACGGAAGGTTACGGCTGCGACGTTTATATCGAAGCGACAGGTGCCCCTATTGGCGTAACCCAAGGATTAGAAATGATCCGTAAACTTGGTCGTTTCGTTGAATTTAGCGTATTTGGTAAAGAAACCACAGTTGACTGGTCAATTATTGGTGACCGTAAAGAACTTGATATCCGCGGTGCGCACTTAGGCCCATATAGCTATGAGGTTGCTATCGATCTCTTTAGCCGTGGCTTAGTCAATGCTGATGATATCGTTACCCACTTCTACTCCATCGATGATTGGGAAGAAGCCTTTGTCATGGCGAAATCTGCCGACTCAATTAAAGTCGTCATCAAGCCATAGACATGCACTAACTGTTTGTAATAATTAATAATTTAAATAAATACTAGACGAGTAAGACCCTACATATAATTAAACGCTCTTTAGGAGAACATCTTATGTTGAGTAAATTCAAAAAGTTAGCTGTAGCAGCTAGTGTCCTGACTTTAGCTATGGCGTTCAACGCTACGGCAAAACCTGTTTCAGTTGGCATGTCGTTTCAAGAATTAAACAACGAATATTTCGTCACGATGAAAGAAGCTCTGGAGAGCGCAACTGGCGATATGGGTGCTCAGCTGTATATTTCCGATGCGGCACATGATGTCTCGAAACAAACCAGTGATATCGAAGATATGTTACAGAAAAAAATCGATATCCTGCTAATCAACCCAGCGGATAGTGTTGGTGCAGAAACGGCAGTACTGGCAGCGAAAAAAGCGGGGGTTGTGGTTATCGCTATCGACGCACAAGCGAATGGCCCAATTGACTCCTTCGTCGGTTCTAAAAACTACGATGCTGGCTTAATGGCGGGTAAACGCTTAGGTGAAGCACTGGGTGGAAAAGGTGAAGTCGCCATTTTAGATGGTATTCCAGTTGTGCCAATCCTCGAACGTGTTCGTGGCTTTGAAGCGGCAATGAAAGAATATCCAAATATTAAAATTGTTACTAAGCTGAATGGTAAGCAAGAGCGTGATACTGCGATGAATGTCACAGAAAACATGCTGCAAGCTAACCCAACTTTGAATGGTATTTTCAGCGTTAACGATGTGGGCTCACTTGGTGCATTAGCGGCTATCGAATCTTCAGGCCGTGACGTAAAACTTGTCAGTGTTGATGGTTCGCCTGAAGCCGTTGCTGAAATTGCGAAAGGTAACTCACCGTTTATCGCAACTTCTGCACAGTTCCCACGTGACCAAGTTCGTATCGGCTTAGCAATGGGTTTGGCAAAATATTGGGGTGCTAACGTACCGAAAGAAGTTCCGATTGATGTTAAATTAATCGACAAAACAAATGCAAAAGATTTCCACTGGTAATCGAATATTGACTCATTAATTGTATTGCACCTGTACCTATGTATTGGGTGCAATACCTTCTCATAACAATTAATAATTAAATGCATATTGGAATCACTTTATTCCAGATGACTTTGTTACCCATTTTTAAGCGGTTAAGAAATATAGGGAAGCAATATGATGCAATTATTAGCATTACAAGATGTCAGCAAAACTTTCCCTGGAGTTAAGGCGTTGGATAATATTAATCTCTCCCTTGAAAAGGGTGAGGTTCACGCGTTATTAGGTGAAAATGGCGCAGGTAAATCTACGCTAATGAAAGTTTTATGTGGGATTCATAAACCTGATAGTGGAAAAATTCTGATAGAAGGCAAAGAACATATTTTTCATAACTACAGAGATGCTATCAAAGCTGGTGTAGGTATTATTTTCCAAGAATTCTCTCTAATTCCTTATTTAAATGCGTTTGAAAATATTTTTTTAAATCGTGAATTAAAAAATAAATTTGGTTTATTAGATAGAAAACTTATGCGCCAAAAATCTCAAGCTTTACTCACAGAGCTTGGTGTTAATATTGATATTGATGAACCCATTATCCATTTAAGTATTGCGGAGCAGCAATTTGTTGAAATTGCCAAAGCACTTTCTTTAGACGCTAAAATTTTGGTATTAGATGAGCCGACTGCAACATTAACACCTAATGAAGCAAATCATTTATTCGATGTTATGCGCGATCTAAAAGCTAAAGGTGTTGGCATGTTTTTTATTTCTCATCACTTAGAAGAGATTTATGAAATATGCGATACCATCAGCGTGTTACGTGACGGGCAATATATTGGATCACGCAAAGTCGATGAAACAGACTTAGATGTCATTATTGAAATGATGGTTGGCCGAGAAGTAGAAAATATTTATCCACATAAGCGCGAATTCTCCCAACAGGAAATTATTCTTGACGCTGAAATTCAACGTTTCTCAAATAGCCCTGTTAACCATCTTCAATTGAAAAAAGGTGAAATTTTAGGGCTAGCAGGCCTTGTTGGTTCAGGGAGAACTGAAACTATTCTCGCCATGATTGGCGCGGATAAAGCGTATAAGAAAAAAGTCACTTTAGAAGGCAAAGAGGTCAAAATTAAATCTGCGGCGGCGGCACTGCAATTAGGTATCGGCTTATTACCTGAAAGCCGTAAAACCCAAGGTTTAGTTTTACCTTTCTCAGTCAATGAAAATATTTGGTTAAATAACCATGCGCAAAAATTGTTTTTAATCCAAAATAAAAAAGAACTCACTTTATCTATTGATTTAATTTCTCAAGTAAAAGTTAAAACACCAGAACCTCACACTGCGGTTTCCACATTAAGTGGTGGTAATCAGCAAAAAGTTGTTATTGCTCGCTGGCTAAATAAACAAGCCAAAATTCTTATTTTCGATGAACCCACTCGAGGTATTGATGTTGGGGCAAAATCAGAAATTTATCAGCTAATGCGCTCACTCACTGAAAAAGGGATCTCCATTATTATGATCTCCTCTGAATTACCCGAAGTTATTGGTGTAAGTGATAGAGTTTTGGTCTTTCGTGATGGTGAAATTGCTGCTGAGTTAAGTGGAGAAGATATTAACTCAACTCAGATTATGGTACATGCAGCTGGCAATATTATATAGGATAATGACTATGTCTAATCAAAGTGCAATTCCACTAACTAAAACTAAATTTAGTTTTTCTAAATTAACAAAAATACCTGCATTCTTACCACTTGTTGGTTTAATTCTTTTATTTACCTGCATGTCCATTTTTAATGAGCATTTTTTAACGGTAAATAACCTTTCCACCATTGCACGACAAGTTTCAATTAATGCCATTATTGCTATTGGTATGACGTTTGCCATTTTAACTGGCGGAATTGATTTATCTGTTGGTGCCGTTATGGCTTTATCGGGCACCTTGATGGCTGGCCTAATGAAATATTATGGTATGGATCCATATGCAGCCATTGCTCTGGGTTTATTATCAGGGATTGCATTTGGTTTTATTAATGGAATTTTAGCCGCTTACGGTAAAATGCCTCCCATTATCGTCACATTAGGCGCGATGATTATTGCGAAAGGTTTAGCGTTAATTTATACCGGTGGCTATCCAATATCAGGATTACCCAAAGAATTTGCCTTCTGGGGCCGTGAAGAGTTAATGGGCATTCAAGTGCCAATTTTATTAATGCTTGGCCTTTATCTTATTTTTTACGTCGTCTTAAACCACGTCTCATTTGGTCGTTATATTTACGCTATTGGTGGTAATGAAGAAGCCGCTCGCTTAAGTGGTATCCGCGTTGAACGCTACAAAATGTTGGTGTATGTAATAAGTGGTTTTACTGCTGCATTTGCGGGTTTAATTTTTACATCACGCGTCATGAGTGGGCAACCTAATGCAGGAGTCGGCTTTGAACTAGATGCGATTGCCGCAGTGGTTTTGGGTGGCGCTTCCATTGCGGGTGGACGTGGCATGATCATCGGTACATTAATTGGAGCCATGATCCTCGGCGTATTAAATAATGGGTTGAATTTACTAGGTATTTCCCCTTACGTTCAATACATTGTGAAAGGCTTAATTATCTGGGGTGCAACATTTATTAGCTCAATGAAACGCTAGATTTTTCATAAGTCAACCTTATCGGTTAATTGCCTGTAGATTATGACTGTCAATTAACCGATTTTTTTAATCACAAATTAAAGTGAAATATAAAATAGTAAAGGTATTATGAAGGAAAGATAATCGGATAAAAGAGCCCCTTAACGAGGCAATTATATATTATTAATAAATAACAAGCTTACCATCAACAAAAATTTGTTTCGTTTCATGGCCTTTATTTGTATCACGCTCTATTTCTGAGAATAATAATTCTGTGGTTAATTCCCCAAGGTAAACGGAATCATGATGAACACCAGAAATAGATAAATGATAGGTATCTGCATAAGGTGGTAAATCGACTGAAAAATAACGGCAAGATAGCCCTAATTCCGCAATGATTTTATACATTCCCGCGGTAATAATTCCATTTAGCCCAACAATATACATGCCTGGAGTGTATAGATCTTGAACTTTTTGTCTTAAATACGCTTCATCTTTTTTATTAAACATATAACTACTATATAAGACATTAAGGTTTTTTCTATTTGGAAAGCTTGCATATATTCCAGACAAACGAGACAAGCTGATTTCTGAATTTTTAGGGCCAGAAATAATTAACGTATTTTCGCTATTTTGTTCATTAAGGAATTTTCCTGTCAATGCACCAATTTCAAAGTTCTTCAAAAATAACCCAGAATATTTTTTCTCATAGCCATAAATCGCACGGTCGACAAATACTAACGGAACATTATGTTGGTCGATTAATGAAAGATAACTAGGCTGGTAGTCTTTATCATCACGCACTGGTGATAGTAAAATGCCACTCGCCTTATAGCTAACGAGTGTTTCGATTGCCGTTTTCTCCGCTTTTTCATCACTATCTGAATCAAAAATCATCACTTGATACCCTTTCTCTTTTGCTAAACGAGAAACGGTTTGAATGAGAACAACATAGAAAGGGTTAAATGTACTGTCAGTAACCACACCAATTATGCGGCTATTTTTATTTTTCAGATTTCGTGCAAAAAGATTGGGAACATAGTTGAGTTCTTGAGCAATCGCTAATATTTTATCCCTTGTTTCTTTCTTTACCATTTCGGGATGATTAAATGCACGTGAAACGGTAATATCAGTAACATTTGCACGTTTAGCTATATCAATTATTGTTGTTGAGCTATCTTGTTTTGTCATAATTATATTAGTCAACCTTTAGTGCCCCCCTGATTGATATAATCAAAAATCCTTTTAAGCTATTATCAGAGAAGATGAAATGCGATTGTTCATTATACCGCATTGAAGGTGAAGATAAATCGTTTTATTCACTAACAATACAATAATCCGTCAATATGAAAATCATGTTATACACTATAGAATATAAAAACAGTTAAATTGCTAGTTGAATAATCTAATTTGTTAACATTTACCTTTAAAGCACAATTTCATAAAACATTTAACTCATCTAAGACTGAATAGATTAAGCTAAAAGAAACAATAATAATTAGGCTTGCAAATATATTTTTAACTAATTTTATTGAAATATAATTTATGATGACTCTCCCTATTAGTAAACCAATGACACAGGATGTAATAAATATTAAGCTAATTTTCTTAGGGTATTGAAATCCATTTAAAATATTGATTAAAATACTCACACTACCGATACAAAAAATCACCATCAATGATGTTGCAATAATACTTTTTATATTTAAATTGGATACCTTTCGTAACGCAGGAACAATCACAAAGCCACCACCAACACCTAATACCCCTGTTAAAAGCCCTGCAATAATTCCTATACCACCTAATATCGACGCTGTTTTTATATTCCAAATAAACTTCCCCGTCTCTTGGCTAATTTGGCACGGCGCATCATTTAATTCAGCCATTTGAGCAAAAAAAGTACGATATGCAACATAAAGCATCACTAAGCTAAAGATTAAAGTCAGCCAAACAGGCGTAATTATTTGAGCAAGAAAAATACCATATTTAGCAAAAGGAATGCTGACTATCGCTATCCATATAGCGGCTTTATATCGTATTGTTTTGTTAATAAGCCCTTGAATAACACCAATAAAAGCAGCTAATGTTATTGCTAGAAGTCCAACAGGTGCAGCAAGCGCCACCGTCCAATTTTGGCTTGCCATCAACGCAGGAACCGCTAAAATACCACCGCCCGCCCCTGTTAACCCAAGCAAGCATCCAATCAGTAAACCTTCAAAAATCAATAGCAGCATAACGATGAGCTTATTATTGTTATAAAGAGGAAAAAGCCACTTTAAACCGAACGCCTAATTAACACAAAATATTTGGTTTAACGTTTCTACGGCTTGAGTGAAAGAAACCTCTCCCGCAATCACTTTTATCAATCGAGACTCTTTAAAAATAGCGACTGTTGGGACAGATTTAATTCCATATTTAGGCGCTAATATGGGGGACTGAGCGATGTCAACCATACCGAATTTAACCGCACTTTTTTCAAAATGATTCGCCAATTGTTCAAAAACAGGCTTCATCTTTTTGCAAGGGATACACCATGACGCTGAAAAATAGACAACAACAACGGGTGAGTCTTGCTCTTGCGGGTTATACAATGTGCGTGAGAAACTTTCGCTATCTAACAATAAAATATTAGGCATCTAAACCGCCTTGGCTAGTATTGGAATCCTATTAATTGCTTAAACTGTATCATAGGTAGCAGCATGATTAATGACTTAAAAGGCCATTCAATTCAATCTTATTATGTTGTTCATTATTCTATTTTTTACAGATAAACTGCACATAATACGTTCTGTTAAAGTGAGGAAGGCGATGCTACACCAACATTCCAACTCTGAGTTTGAACTCAATCTGGATTCAAGCTGTCGAGAAGAGATTGATACGCTTATTTTAGCGCCTTTTGATTACAGCTTGGTAAGCGCCTATAACAATAATCTCAGTGCATTTCCCTACCGAGTAACTCACTGTGAAAACCTAAAAGTGCTTAATCTTTCTTGTAATCAAATTCAATCGATCCCCGCAGAAATAGCAAAGTTAACGCGGCTCAAAATGTTAGATTTAGGGCATAACCATATTGTTGAAATTTCCGATGAAGTGGGTAACCTGCATCAATTACAATTCCTCTATTTGAGCGATAATGGCATTCACACTTTACCAAATTCATTATCTCAGTTAAAAAATCTGGTTTATTTCAATGCAACGGATAACTTGTTAACGCAGATACCCTCTTGGTTTTCTCAGTTAAAAAATCTTAAGGAACTGCGTCTGTATAATAACCAAATAGAGCGTTTTTCCAGCTCACTTTCTCAATTATCCAATGTGCATGAAATACACTTGATGAATAACTGTATTTCAGAGCTTACGGATAATATTTCGGGCCTATCTTCTCTTCGTATTTTGGATCTAAATCAAAATAAAATTCACACTATCTCCCCTGCAATATCTGCACTTAAGAAATTGCATACTTTAAATTTAAGGTTTAATCAGTTAACTCAACTACCTGAATCAATAGGTGAAATGCTATCTCTCCAATACTTGGATTTACGTGCCAATAAACTTCAAACATTACCCGACAGTTTAATAAATTTAACTGACCTCATTAAACTCGATTTGCGGTGGAATAGCTTTACAGAGGAACCAAAAGTGATTAAAGCGCTAAGAAATAAAGGCTGTACTATTTTTATTTAATGGTGACTTTAAGCGTGCCGTAGTCAAAACGCTACGGCACCACTGAGACTTATTTTTTGAGTTGATTCACGAGCTCATTCACATTACCACCCGCTTGCTCTAACTGCTTAATCACTTCTTTAATTAACCATACATTCATGGTTGCAGTATCACTTGTATCACCTTGATAACCTAGCTCTGCAGCAAGCTTTTTCCGCGCCGTTAAGCTATTATCCAAACCTAATAATGTTAACAAATCAACAATAGACACTTTCCAATTAAGTTTTTGCGGGTAACTTTTTGCCAAGCCTTCTAACACAGCTATGGCATCAATTTTATTATCTGAAATAGCATCATTACTGATATTAATATTGGCTCTAATCGCTTCCGTCATTGCAGCAACAGGGTCTGCACTATTTTCTATTTTGGCATCCGCGGGTTTAAAGACCTTAGTTAAAATCTCTTGGAAAAAGCTCATAAGTCCCTCTCTCATATTGTGCTAAAGGATAATATTCTTCACATAAACTATAGCACCCTACGCTGATAAATCTATTTTTCTACTTATACGCTAATGTGGATATTTTTAGGTAATCAAAGTTGGATGACAGTATTAGCTACAGACTAAATCGCTCACTAGAAGGTTAAAATAAATTAATTATTTTTTATAAAAATTTATAATAACGTTGCTTAATTCTTAGCATTGATTTCTCAACTGATATTTTATCCGTAGGATTATCAATGACATAATTGTCTGATATATATTGCATTAACTCTATAAAAATAGACACTGTCATTTCGGTACTTTCCAGCCCACCAACGTAAAACTCAACAGAATTAAAGTCATTTGGATCATCATAATCACCATCCAATGCAAAATCGAATCCTTCACCTTCACCATTACTAATGCCATGAGATGCATCATAAAGAAATTGTCTATATGTTATTTTTTCCCTTTTAATCAATGATTCAACCAAATAATAGAGATCTCCACCCTCATGACTTATTAAATAGTTTTTTGTTTTTTCCAGCCAACTAAGGTCCATGAACTTTTACTCCAAAAACTATTAATTCAGCGTTTATTTATCACATATCTTTTTAAAATTAGCCAGTATCACTGTGATATCAACTAGCTGTAAAAACCTGTAACGCCAATCATATCGTCAATCTCAGACAATGTCTTTTCTTGCAATAATTCAAAATAAAAATGAGTTTACCTACAAACGGCGCGACTTCATATATACCCACCGTAATATCAAAACCGCCTTTGCCTGCATTGATGTCCGTTTGTTTATCCACCGATTGATAATCACTGTGCATCTCGGTTTTATTCACATTCACCGATGCCGTGGTATTCAACCCTGTGCCAATACTGCCCGACAGGCTGCCACCTTTTTGCTTCGAGTCGTATTTGTCGGTGATTTGTTCTGTGTTTTTGAACAAAAAAAGAAAGGGAAATAACACGATAGGCTTGCAATATTTGGATGGGTGATTAAAGAAGAAGGGGTCAAAACCAGGCAATATACAGTGGGTTACGCCCCTAACCGCGGTAAACCTAACCCCAGCCCACAACTCACTTTAAGTGGTAAGTGGCTGAAAGAGTTGGGGTTTGGGGTTGGGAGTCACTATACCCTCACACGCCAAGCCGGACAGTTGATTATCCGGCTGGCTGAGGGGGAGTGACACTATCGATACACATCAAAGGTAATAGGTTTTAGAAATTAGAGCTCACTACCTATCTTTTTGATAAAAAGTTAGAGATGGCCCATAATCAGATTCTAAATTATGAAAATCTACTAAAAATTCTTTTGTTGGAAATGCTTTTTTAAGGGACATTTCCCAAGAACACTTCATAACTTGGCATAACTGCAAGAAAATTGAGTCAGATGTATTATCTAAATTGCCTGTGAATAGGTCATATAAGTGTACATGATTTAACATTTTTTCTATTGCAGAACGATTCGTTCCAAATTGTTTTTTCCACTCATTAAAGTTACTTTCTTCATACCTATCACTTAATAATATGCAACCATCAATATCAACGAACTCAGGTATCAATAATTTCACACTACAAAGTACATCTTCTGGATGACAACAATCACTAATATAGTCATTAATCGTCATATCGTTTGGAGAGCCCCAGTTATTTTTCCATAGTTCATAACGAGTTAAATCATATGGCTCTTCAATTAATATAATTTTTTTCATGGAATTTCATCCTCACGAACTGGTCGGGGTAACGCTTTAGTTGATGGAGACTGAACCCTTACTTGCCCATTAGGTAATACATTACGCCCATACTCTATAACATGAGGAGTCGAAACACCTCCGTGTGCAGCACCAGTGACATCAACCCGTTTCAAAATCATACCGTTAGAATCATAAGTCGCATAGCTTGTAATATTTCCTTGGTTATCAGCTCGATATACAGTACCGTTTTTAGGTCCATTCTCAATTTGGAACCTTCCACTTACTTGTTGAGCATTCTCTAATGGGCCACCCGCAAGGTTAGTCGTATTTCGAGGTGGTCGTTGATGATTATTACCTGTATTTTGTGGAGACTGAGAACTACTTTCTGAGTCTTTCTGTTTACCACCTTTACTGCCCCCGCCCTTAATCCCAGCAACAGATATTCCAGCCCCCGGCACAGCGCCACCAATTCCAATATTTTCACCTGCTTCTTTGGCGAGCAAGGCTCCTTTAGCTGTTACAGATAATGAATCATAAATCGCTTGGGCACTTTGTGCATTTTCCGCTTTCACAAAATTAACAAGTTGAGCACGGTCCTCACTACTCAAATCATCAACAAGGGCGGCCCATTTCAGGCCATCAGCAACATCAATACCGCCATTTAGATCAGACCATGCGCCAATAGCATCAAATGAATCTCCGTCTTTAACCTCAGTAACGGTTTTATCTCTATTGTCCTCACTGATTTTGCCATATTTAGCATAAATCCCTTTTTTGTCAGCGCCAGTTCTATCCGCTTCTTCAAGCTCTTTCTTCATGTCAGCGACATTTTTAGAGCTCAGATAGTTATTCTCAACCGTGGTCTTCCCTGCCTCTGCGGCATTTGCCGCACTCGACGTATCCCCGCCGACTAA
>NZ_JAMPQD010000024.1:0-88448 GCF_028482245.1 Providencia sp. PROV129 | reverse complement strand
CCTAGCTGCAACACGAACTATTTAGGGTATGGTAGGGGGAGGGAAAATTAATCAAACGATCAAATAAATCTAGCGTTAAAAATCCGGTGGGCAGGTAAAATGCATTGGCGTGCCATATTCAGGATGGGTGATATATAACTCCTGAGCATGTAACTGTAAGCGTGGAGCTAAAGCTTTTGCTTCATCGTGAGCATAGAAACGGTCGCCTAATATTGGGTGGCCTAAAGCTAACATATGGACTCTCAGTTGGTGAGAACGTCCCGTAATGGGTGAAAGCTTCACGCGAGTAGCTTGGTCTTCGCGCGCCAATACTTGGTACTCCGTTTGTGCCGACTTACCTGTTTCAAAGCACACCTTTTGCTTAGGGCGGTTTGGCCAATCACAAATTAGCGGTAAATCAATCAAGCCTTCTTCTTTTTCTAAATGTCCCCAGACACGAGCAATATAGAATTTCTTGGGCTCACGTTCCCTAAATTGGCGCTTTAGCTCACGCTCAGCCTTTTTGTGTAATGCCACAACCATGACGCCACTGGTCGCCATATCTAAGCGATGTACGGATTCAGCGGCAGGAAAATCACGTTGAATACGGCTCATAATGCTATCGTGGTGCTCAGGTGCTTTTCCAGGTACAGAAAGTAGTTCGCTTGGCTTATTCACCGCAATAATATGGTCATCTTGGTATAGGACATGCAGCCAAGGTTCAAGTGGTGGATTGTAAGGTATCATTCAATTACCCGTTATACTTCAAGTTGTAGGGGTGTTGGTGTCGCTCAGCTACTCGGGGCATATGCTCCCCGAGATATCTTTGCTTGCCGCCTACCTACAACTCGAATTATTTAGGGTAATCCTATTGTTATTACGTAAAAACACGACGTAATGATTTAGCTCACTCGAGTTGTAGATTTTAAATTCACAATCGAACCATAACGTGTTCTATGGTTCGATTGTTATAGCTTACTGATGCGTCACGACAACTAAGCGGATGGCATCGAGGCGCCATGTGGCTTGGTCGATATTGGTCATCAGTTGCTGGCGTTCTTCTTCAATAATATCCAGCTCTTCATCACGGATATTTGGGTTGACCGCTTTTAGCGCTTCTAAACGAGAAAGTTCTAAGGTTAACGCTTTATCAGCGGCATCTTTTGCGCTCTCAATCAGTAATTTCGCTTCTTTTTCCACCATCGGTTCAGACAAACGCAGGACTGAGTGCACTTCGTTTTGCACTGCATTCACCAGTTTGCTCGCCATATGACGGTTAATGGCATTTAATTGGCGGTTAAAACTTTCAAATTCCACTTGAGAAGATAAGTTATTGCCTTTTAAATCAATTAACAAACGTACTGGTGTGGCGGGTAAGAAACGACTGATTTGTAGGTTTTTTGGCGCTTGTGCTTCGACCACGTAAATTAATTCAGTCAATAACGTACCGACAGGTAATGCTTTATTTTTCAGTAAAGAAACTGCGCAGCTGCCAGTATCACTCGATAACACTAAATCTAATCCATTACGGATGATTGGGTGTTCCCAGCTGATAAATTGTGTATCTTCACGGGAAAGGGCTTGTTCCCTATCAAATGTGATGGTGCAACCATCTTGTGGAAGACCTGGGAAATCAGGGACTAGCATATGGTCGGATGGTGTTAAGATGATTAAGTTATCGCTCTTATCTTCCTGATTAATACCAACAATATCAAACAAGTTTAGTGCGAAGTTAACCAGCTCAGTGTCGTTATCGCCTTCACCAATCTCTTCTGCTAGCTGGTTGCCTGCGTCTCCGCCGTTTGAATGCATCTCCAGCAAACGGTCACGGCCTTGTTCTAATTGCAGTTTTAAGCTGTCGTGTTCATCGCGGCATGTTTTGATGAACTCATCAAACCCTTCGGTGACAGTTGGTTCAGCCATAAATTGCAGCAGTGGTTGGTAGTATTTATCGTAAATGGCGCGACCTGTCGGGCAGGTGTGCTCAAAAGCATCTAAGCCTTCGTGGTACCAGCGGATTAGCACTGCTTGTGCGGTATTTTCTAAGAAAGGCACATGAATGCTGATGTCTCGACTTTGACCAATACGGTCTAAACGACCAATACGCTGCTCTAGCAAATCAGGGTTAAATGGTAGATCGAACATCACTAATTGGTTAGCAAACTGGAAGTTACGGCCTTCTGAACCAATTTCAGAGCACAGTAATACCTGCGCCCCTTCTTCTTGGGAAGCAAAGTAGGCTGCAGCACGGTCGCGCTCCAACAGTGATAGCCCTTCATGGAAGACGGCGGCACGGATTGCTTCACGTTCACGTAATACTTGTTCTAATTGCAGTGCAGTTGCCGCTTTTGCGCAGATAACCAGGACTTTCTCATTGCGATTCGCGGTTAAAAAGCCCATCAACCATTCAACGCGTGGGTCGAAGTTCCACCAGGTCGCATTTTCCCCTTCAAACTCTTGGTAAATTTGCTCAGGGTATAGCATCTCTTTCGCGCGGGTTTCCGTGTCTTTTTTGGTGCCCATAATACCTGCGACTTTAATTGCAGTCTGGTATTGGGTCGGTAATGGCATTTTTAACGAATGTAGCTCACGACGAGGGAAGCCTTTAACACCATTACGGGTATTTCTGAATAACAGACGGCTCGTGCCATGCCTGTCCATTAACATGTTAATCAGTTCTTGGCGTGCTGCAGTGCCATCTTCCGTTTCAAGATTAGCGGCTTTCAGTAATGGCTCAATATCTTGCTCTTTGATCAAATCATTGAGTAAGTTTTGTTGATCATTAGTCAGTTTATCGCCAGATAACAATAATGAAACGGCATCAGCAACAGGGCGGTAGTTCTCCTGCTCTGCAACAAATTCCGCATATTCATGGAAACGACTTGGGTCGAGAAGGCGCAAACGAGCAAAGTGACTTTCTTGGCCAAGTTGTTCAGGTGTTGCGGTTAACAGAAGGACTGATGAAATATTTTCTGCTAATGTTTCAATGACTTGGTATTCACGACTTGGCGCAGCTTCACTCCATTGTAAATGGTGGGCTTCATCGACAACCATCATATCCCAGCCCGCTTCAACTAGTTGGTCGAAACGCTGCTTATTGCGACGGACAAAATCCAGTGAACACAGGACTAATTGCTCGGTTTCAAATGGGTTATCGCTATCGTGTTGTGCTTCGCTATAACGGCTATCATCAAACAGCGAGAAACGCAGGTTAAAACGGCGGAGCATTTCCACTAGCCATTGGTGCTGTAAGCTATCTGGAACAATGATAAGGACGCGCTCAGCACGGCCTGCAATGAGTTGCTGGTGGATGATCATCCCAGCTTCAATGGTTTTTCCTAAACCGACTTCATCTGCGAGTAAAACACGTGGGTGATGGCGTTTGCCAACTTCGTTGGCAATGTGTAATTGGTGTGGAATTAAACTGGCGCGTATGCCACGTAGGCCTGTGGCTTGATGTTTAACCTGTTCGCTTTGAAATTTACGCGCGCGAAAGCGCAGTGCAAAGCGATCCATTCGGTCAATCTGTCCTGCAAATAAACGGTCTTGTGGTTTATTAAAGGTCAATTTACTATCGAGAAACACTTCTCTGAGGCTTACATCAGTTTCTTGCGTGTCTAAACGCGTACCAATGTAAGTTAATAATCCTTTATCTTCTTCAATGCTTTCAACTTGAAGTTGCCAGCCATCGTGGCTGGTGATGGTATCACCTTCATTAAACATCACCCGGGTAATGGGCGCATCACTGCGTGAGTATAGGCGGTTTTCACCACTTGCAGGGAAAAGTAACGTTACCATGCGGGTATCAATAGCCACAACGGCGCCTAATCCAAGTTCGCTTTCTGTATCGCTGATCCAGCGTTGACCAAGAGTAAATGGCATAGATTTAACTTAATTCCATAAATTTGTGAGTTATTCTTAGATTTTTTAAGACAATTTTTATCAGAGTCTTCGCCCAGTGCTGGTGCAACTCATTATCTGTTGCACAAGGAAGAATTCGATTTTTGTAAAAACAGTCATTACCTGATGATTAATTATACACATTAATAAATTCAAATTGCAGTGGCTCCCATCATTGCTTGTTCTTCTTAGCGAAAATCGCGTTAAAGATAAGGTAAGAAATGCTGATTGAATTATAACGAGTATTGCTGATTATCGCGCATTATTTGTGCAGTCTAGCTGTGCGGATATCAAAGGGGCGTTATATTAATTCAACCGAGGCTTATCGTCACCTGTTAAAAAAGCATCAGTGGAATAATAAATTTTAAAACAACAGGGTGATTTGGCCTGTTAATAGGGTATCAAAGTCATCCTGTAGGAAAGGTAAAATTGCATCGGCTATTGGCTTGATTTGCTTGGAAATATAGTGTTCATAATCTGGCCTTGCTGTCACGATTTCGAGGGGTTCAGGCCCAGCCTGTGTGATGATATAGCTTATCCAGCCCCCATTTTGGTACTGTAATGGGCGTTGCAATTTTACATTATAGTCATCTGCGGCACGTGCAGCGCGGACATGAGGTGGAACATTACGTTGATAATCAGTGAGTTTTCGACGCAAGCGCTTACGATAGATTAAGCGGTCGTCAAATTTACCCTCACGAATATTTTGGATATATTCACGAATATATTCACGATACGCTTGCCGATGAAAAATTCGGGTGTAGAGCTCTTTTTGAAAAATTTGTGCTAGCGGAGTCCAATCTGAACGGATCGTTTCTAGCCCTTTGAATATCATTTTATCTTGGCTTAAACCCGCATAACGTTTTTTACTGCCCATTTCCGCACCACGCACGGTTGGCATGAGAAAACGGCGGTAATGCGTTTCGTACTCAAGTTCAAGAACGCCTTCGAGCTGCCATTCATCTTTTAAGTGTTGTTTCCACCAAGTGTTAACGTAATCACGCAGTGCATAGCCAATTTTTTGCGCTTGTTCCTCGCTGTGTTGATCGCGTAGCCAGACGAATGTGGAGTCCGTGTCCCCATAAATGACTTGGTAACCTTGGGATTCAATCAATCGCTTAGTTGTACGCATGATTTCATGGCCGCGCATCGTAATCGAAGCGGTTAATCGCGGGTCAAAAAAACGGCAGCCTTCTGCGCCAAGCACTCCTGCAAAGGCATTCATAATGATTTTTAAGGCTTGAGAAAGTGGTGCGTTATGTTCTTTCTTGGCTTTATCGCGCTCTTGCCAAATATGGCTAACAATATCAGGTAAACAATGGGTTGTACGCGAAAACCATGCTTGGCGAAAACCTTGAACAGAATGTTGTGGGTCAGGGTGAGCAAGCCCTTCAATCATGCCCGCAGGGTCAATTAAAAAGGTGCGAATAATTGAGGGGTATAGGCTTTTGTAGTCTAGCACTAACACGGAGTCATACAACCCTGGTTGTGAGTCCATTACAAATCCCCCTGGATTTAACTGCATTTTGTGCTCAGTCAAATTTGGCGCAACGAAGCCAAGGCGATGTAAGCGTGGAATATAAAGATGGGAGAATGCAGCAACAGAACCCCCCATTTTATCTGGCACTAAACCTGTAACGGATGAACGCTCTTGCAAGAAAGCCATTAGGTCGGTTTTTTCGAAAATGCGGTGGACTAGAATACAGTCTTGAATGTTGTAGTGCGCTAAAGAGGGTTTATCGTGAGCAAAGCGACGGTTGATTTCGTCCATCCGATCGTAGGGGGTACCAATCGCTTTACCTTCCCCTAAAAGTTCTTGTGCGACGAATTCCAAACTAAATGAAGCAAAATGCCATGTCGCATTTTTAAGTGCATCGATGCCGTCGATAATTAGCCGCCCTTGAGCTGAGGCGAAGAAAACACCTTGTTTGAAGCCATGTTCCCGCCACTCAAGTTTTGTTCCTTGCCGGCCAAATAACAACGGAATGCCGTAGCGTTCTGCGTGTTTTTGCAAAACCTGTAAGTCGAACTGGATTAAATTCCAACCGATTATGGCATCAGGGTCATATTGTTGTAGCCACTCATTGAGTTTATCAAGCAATTGAGGTCGGCTATTTACATACACAAGGCGGTGATCTGAATTTAATGCAGGGCCTTGCTCAGGGCCTAGCATAAACACCACATTATCATCACAGCCAGATAGCCCGATGGAATACAGCTCGCCATGTTGACTGGTTTCGATATCAAGAGAAACGGCTTTAATGTTCGGGCGATAACCTTCACAAGGTTTGAGCTGGTATTCACCACGGGAATTACGGGAAAACCACACAGGCGCTGTAATGAAACGCTCCATTAAATAGCGTTCACAAGGGCGAATATCCGTTTCAAATAGTTCAACACCTAATTCTTTACAGCTTTTTTCGATATTTTGTAATTGGCGATATTGATGACAATAGATGGCGTAGACTTTTTCCCTTTTAAAGTCAGAGAGTTCGAGTAATCGGTAGCTGACATTTAGTTGCTCATCTAAAAGATGCTGAACAATCGGCAGTTTTGAGGCGGATAAAAAGCCAATTGCTTTTTGATTAGGAATGGTGACTTTTTGTGGGTGTGTGTCTGTAAGAAGCCAATACGTGACCTCGACGCCGTGGCGGGTGTCTTTCCAGTGCCGGCTCAAGATAAAGCCTTGTTGTGCAGGGGTCATTGGTTGGGGCATTGGGCAACTCGGTTTGCTAGTATCCCCAATAATATACGACAATAGTGTGAATTTATACAGTATTAATTGGTATTGGTGACACGAAGAAGCGCAGAGGCTGCGCTTTGCCCTTGCAATAAAACCTGTGTATCGCCGTCATAGGCAATTTCACCCGCAGCTACCACTAAGGTTCTTGGTGCGATTTGCAGGGCATCGTCCACATTATGAGATACCATTAATAGTGTGATGGATTTTTCCACACAGACTGTTTTTAACAACGTAAGCATTTCATGGCGAAGCGCAGGGTCGAGGGCTGAAAAAGGTTCATCAAGTAATAAGATCGGTTGATTGCGAACCAAGCAGCGAGCCAGTGCAGCACGTTGGCGCTGTCCTCCTGAAAGCTGTGCGGGCAAGCGGTCTAAGTACTCAGTTAGGCTGACATGGGCTGCAATTTGTTCGACGACCTGCATTTGCTTTGTGCTTAAACACAGGCTTGGCTGCAAACCGAGGCCGATATTTTGCCGTATCGTTAAGTGTGCGAATAAATTGTTTTCTTGAAATAGCATGGAAACAGGGCGTTGTGCTGGCGGGGTAAAGGTATGATCTTGCCCATTAAGTTCTATCGTGCCTGTTTTGGGAAACTGAAAACCGCTGATTAAGCTTAGTAACGTACTTTTTCCCGCCCCACTTGGCCCCATAATCGCGACACATTCCCCTGATGTTACTGAAAAATCAAATGACATCGTTAAGTTATCATATTGGTAGTCTAAATTTGTCAGTTTAATCATGGTGTTTTCCTGAAATACGTTCGAGCAGGCTAAATAAACAAAAACACAGTAATAACAGTAGCATCGCTGTTACTGCACCATCGTTGGTGCGATACGCCCCAATTTGTTGGTACAAATAATAGGGAAGTGTGCGGAAATTTTCATTGCCAAACAGGGCGACGATGCCAAAATCCCCCACCGAAATCACACAGGCGAATGCGAGTGCTTGGGCAATAGGTTTGCGTAACGCTTTGAGTTCGATAATTTTAAAACGGTTAAACCCTGTTATTGCCAAGGATTGGCATAAAGGATTATATCGCTCCGCGGTGTCTCTCATTGGGTTTTCTAGGACTTTTAAGGCATACGGGATAGCCAACAAGGCATTGGTCATGATCACTAAGGGATAGGGTGACTCAGGTAGTCCAATGGTTTCATTGAAAAAGATAAAAAATCCCGTTGCAAGTACAATTCCAGGCATGGCTAAAATAATTAAACCACTTAATTCAATCGCTTGTCCAAGTCGCATTGCGTGGCGCAAACGCAGCTCACGGCTACTCCAAAGCAACATCAAAGTGAGAATCACACAGACTACACCTGCACATAGTGCAATAAAAAGGGATGTTCCTGTGGCTTGCCATAATGCAGGTTGCTGTAAAACAGAGAATAACTGCCCGTTTAAACCATCAAAAAACACTGCAAGCAGCGGGGGAAGTAGCAATAGCATCGCCGTCACAATTAATAAACAGTCACGAATACGGCGAAAAAGGGTATCTGCGGGGTCTACCCACCGCGTTTGTTGGCTAAAACCAACAGAAAATAAGTTATTGATTTTTTGGCAGATAAACATCAATCCAATACAGAAAAACAATTGGATGAGCGCCAAAATTGTGGCTCTACCAAGGTCAAAATCATAATTAAGCGCTTGATAGATTGCGAGCTCAATCGTTGTTGCCGCAGGGCCACCACCTAAAGCGAGTACGGTGGCAAAACTGGCAAAGCACAACATAAAGATCAGTGCGGCAGTTGGTAGAATTTGCCTACGTAAATAAGGCCATTCTAAGATCTTAAACTGCTGCCACTCATTAAAACCTAATTGTGCGGTCAATTGCCGTTGTTCAATGGCGATGTTTTCTAAAGATTGCAGCAACATCCTTGTGGCGAGCGGCATATTAAAGAAAATATGCGCAAGTAAAATCCCCTTTAAGCCGTACGGGGAAAAGTGATATTCCACGCCTAGCCAGTGGCAAACTTTTGCCAGCCAACCTGTTTGTCCATATACCGATAAAATACCAAAAACAGCGACTAAAACGGGGAGGACAAGTGTCATCGCACAGAGGCGTATAAATAATGACCGCCCCCAAAAACGGCGGCGGTAAAGCGCTCTCGCAAGGAAAATGGCGGGAAGCACAGAAAAAACAGCTGATAAAAATGCCTGCCAAAAGGTAAAGCCAATGACATGCCATAGATAACTATCGCTGATGATGTCATCAATGGCTATTTCAGGCGCAAAAAACCAGAGCGCCCCAAAGCTGAGGAGCGCTATCGCAATTAATAAACCAGAAGCGAGAACTCCTGGCAATAAAGACAGATTAATTAACGACTGACGGCGGTTTGCCATAAACGTGTCCAATTTTGACGTTCTTTAGCCACTTCTTGTGAACTAAATTGTAAGGCTTTTTCTGGTAGAGGAAGTTGGTTGTAAACGTCTGGGAGAGGGATATCAATGACAGGGTACATCCAGTTAGTGGTCGGTAAGGTATTTTGGAAATCAGGTGTTAAAACAAATTGCAAGAATTGCTTAGCAAGTTCAGGCTGTGGGCTGTTTTTTAACCTTGCAGCAACTTCCACTTGCATGTAATGGCCTTCATTAAATAATGCCGCGGCATAATTATCTTTTTTATCATTTAGCATCTGGTAGCCTGGCGATGAGGTATAACTCAGAACAAAATCCCCTTCACCTTTTAAGAATAAACCGTATGCTTCGCTCCAACCTTTGGTGACCGTTAGGGTTTTTCCTGCCATTTTTTTCCATGCATCAGCGGATTTATCACCATACAGTTTTTCAATCCATAACATCAGCCCAAGTCCTGGTGTACTGGTGCGTGGGTCTTGGTAGATGATTTTCCAGTTATTTTTGCTGTTTAATAGCGCATCCATGCTTGCGGGAGGTTGCTGGATTTTATTCTTGTCATAAATGAATGCAAAATATCCATAGTCATAAGGAATGAAAACAGAGCTATCCCATGCAATGGGTAATTTTAGTGCGGTTGTGTCAATTTCAGCAGGGGCAAAAAGGCCTGTTTTCTCAGCTGAATCTAATAGGTTGTTATCTAGGCCTAAAATAACATCAGCTTTACTTTTCTTGCCTTCCATTCTCAAACGGTTTAACAGGGCAACACCATCACCTAACGCAACAACTTTTAATTCACAGTCACACTGAGCTTCAAAATTCTTTTTAATTTGCGGGCCTGGTCCCCACTCTGCAGCAAAGGAGTCATAGGTATAGACAGTTAGGGTTGGTTTCTCTGCCCATGCGAATTGACTCAAACTGAGTGCACTGAGGGTAAAAATCGATGCTATAATTTTGTTTTTAAACATGCTTTTTCCTGCGCTAAAAAGAGAGTGACACAGGATTTGAGAGTGAACCGATGCAGGTTTGCAGGCGGTGGCTCAAATCCCTACGCCGGTATTAACCGGATCAGGTTCTACGGGTTATTTCTCAGCCAAAATAATTTTGGCACCCCGTTGAGGCACTTACTATTGTAGAGACTTCGGACATATCTGCAAACTGTATTGATATAGGTTTACCAGTTAGGGTATGTGTGAAACAATTAGGTATCTTTCAAATTTGGTTATTGGGGTAGTCGAGTGATTGATGATGATGGCTACCGCCCGAATGTAGGAATTGTAATTTGTAATCGGCAAGGGCAGGTTCTATGGGCTCGCCGCTATGGTCAGCACTCATGGCAGTTTCCTCAAGGGGGCATCAACCCAGGGGAATCACCTGAGCAAGCGATGTATCGTGAGTTATACGAAGAAGTTGGGCTACAGCGTAAGGATGTCAGGTTACTGGCATCTACCCGTAATTGGTTACGTTACAAATTACCCAAGCGTTTGGTGCGTTGGGATACAAAACCAGTTTGTATTGGGCAAAAACAGCGTTGGTTTTTACTCCAACTGCAATGTAATGATGCCGATATAAACGTGCAGCGCAGTAAATCGCCAGAATTTGATGGCTGGCGATGGGTCAGTTATTGGTATCCTGTCAGGCAGGTGGTTTCTTTTAAACGGGAAGTTTATCGCCGTGTAATGAAAGAATTCGCTCCAGTTGTTATGCCTTTACAGGAACAAAAATTACCACAACGACCCGCTTTTAATAACCGTAGGCGCGGAGCAAAGTAAGCCTATGTTGATGCGTTTACGTGAAATTGTCGAAAAAGTTGCGATGGCGACAAGTTTGACTGATGCGCTAGAAGTGTTGGTGGATGAAACCTGCAAAGCAATGCGAACCGATGTGTGTTCGATTTACTTGGCTGATCACCCCCGCCAATGCTATTACTTAATGGCAACCCGCGGGTTAAAAAAACCTAGCGGGATTGCTATTCGCCTTGGCTTTGATGAAGGTGTTGTTGGCGCTGTTGGGCGTCAATCTGAAATGCTAAATCTCGCTGATGCTCGTGAACACCCTCAATATAAATACCTTCCTCAATTAAAAGAAGAGCAGCTTAAAGCCTTTCTGGGTGTCCCTATTGTTTATCGACGTCAATTATTAGGCGTGCTTGTCGTTCAGCAAAGAGAAAAACGACTGTTTAATGAGACAGAAGAGTCTTTCATGGTGACGTTGTCGATGCAGCTTGCCGTGATTTTATCACAAGCACAAGCCAAAGGGATTTTTGGGCAGTATCGACAAAATAGAATTAAAGCTATTCCTGTTTCTCAGGGAATATCAATGGCCTATGGTTGGCAAGACAATTCACAGCCCTCTTTTGATAGCATCAGCCAAACCAGCGCCATTGATATCGATAGTGAAAAGCAACGTTTAATTGCCGCCTTAGAAAGTGCAACGGCAGAATGCCGGAGGATCAGCAAACGCTTTATGGCGAGTTCTGCAAAAGAAAGCGCAGCAATTTTTGACCTTTATAATCATTTGCTTAGTGATCCTCAGCTTAAAAAACATCTATTTACAGCCATTGATGGCGGAGCCGCTGCTGAATGGGCGGTGAAAACGGTTATTGAAAACTATGTTGAGCAATTCTCTCGTTTACGTGATCTCTATTTAAGAGAAAGGGGCGCAGATCTCAAGGCGTTAGGTCAGCGTTTATTATTTCATCTTGATGATTCGTTAACGGCGAATGAACAGTGGCCCGATCGCTTTATTTTAGTGGCTGATGAACTCAGTGCCAGTGTGCTTGCTGAGTTGCCGATGGAGCAGCTCGCGGGTGTTATTGTCCGTGATGGCGCAACGCACTCGCATTCAGCAATTTTAATCCGAGCAATGGGTATTCCCGCCATAATGGGAGCGGATATTGAACCGTCTCTACTACATAATCGCCATTTGATTTTAGATGGTTACCGTGGTGAGGTTTTCATTGAGCCCGAAAACCTAATTATTCAGGAATATCAGCAGATTATTGACGAAGAGAATGTGATTAGTCGTTTGGCTGAGGGAACTTTAGAGCAAGATGCAACCTTAATAGGTGGTGAACAAATACAGATCCACCTAAACGCAGGGTTAAGTCCGCGCTATGAGCAGCAAATTAATACAGGAGTTGATGGTGTTGGGCTATACCGTACAGAATTACCGTTTATGCTGCACAATGGTTTTCCTTCAGAAGATGAACAAAAACAGCTATATAAAGAAGTTTTACAGTTATTTCCAACAAAGCCTGTCGTGCTACGTACCCTTGATATTGGGGCAGATAAGCAGCTTCCTTATATGCCTATTAGTGAAGAAAATCCAAGTCTAGGTTGGCGAGGGATCCGCATAATGCTTGATCAGCCTGAGATTTTTTTAATTCAATTAAGGGCGATGCTACGGGCTAATGCATTATCTGGAAATTTACGCATTCTGTTGCCTATGGTGACCAGTATTAATGAAATAGATGAAGCTATTTCATTAATAAAAAGAGCGAAAGGAGAGGTCAGCCAATTGCTTGGACAGCCAGTAAAAATGCCACAAATTGGTGTCATGCTTGAAGTACCTTCGTTGTTATTTTTGTTGCCAGAGATAAAAAAACGCGTAGATTTTATTTCTATTGGTACCAATGACTTTACACAATATTTACTTGCTGTTGACCGCAATAATACACATGTTGCTGCTCTATATGATAATCTTCATCCTGCTGTTATTCGCTTTCTGGCGAAGGTCAGTGAAGAGTGTCAGCGTTTGGCGCTTCCTGTCAGTGTGTGTGGTGAGATGGCAGGCCAGCCACTCAGTGCTATGATATTAATTGCCCTTGGTTACCGCTCTTTAAGTATGAGTGGGCGAAGTGTTCCGAGGATGAAGTACCTTATTCGTCAACTTGATCCTGAGCTAATGACTGATTTGGTAGATAAATTATTAATGGCAGAAACATGTGAAAATGTTCGAAAAGAAGCGAGCCACTTTATGGAAATTCATCGCTTAGGTGGGTTTGTTCGTGGTGGAATTTAGCTTCCTTATTTTTGCGTGTTTGCGGTTAAATTATTATATTCGAGTATAAGTTACCATACCTTTTGTTGTATGCTTTTGCGCGCATTCAAATGCGTTGACGTGTATTGGATATTTTATAGCCAGCCAACTATTGGCTTAATCATTAAAAGTGGGGAACGATGAGTAACAGCTACTTAGCATTTCCGGAAATTGATCCTGTTATGTTCTCAATTGGGCCAGTATCGTTGCACTGGTATGGTTTTATGTACCTTGTTGGTTTTGTTTTCGCATTATGGTTAGCAGGGCGCCGTGCTGCAAAACCAAATAGCGGCTGGACTAAAAACGAAGTTGAAAACCTACTATATATTGGTTTTGTGGGCGTATTTGTTGGTGGTCGTCTTGGCTACGTATTTTTCTATAACCTCCCTGTTTTCCTTGATGATCCGCTTTATCTCTTTAAGGTTTGGGATGGCGGGATGTCCTTTCATGGCGGCTTAATTGGGGTGATTTGTGCCATGATGTGGTTTGCACATCGTACTCGTCGCCGTTTTCTTCAAGTTTCTGACTTTGTTGCTCCGTTAATCCCGTTTGGTTTAGGAATGGGGCGTATCGGTAACTTTATTAATGGTGAATTATGGGGACGTGTAACCCTTGATACGCCTTGGGCTTTCCTATTCCCGCATTCACGCAGCGAAGATATTCAATTGGCTGCGCAGGACCCTTCTTTATTACCGATTTTAGAGCAATATGGTGTATTACCAAGGCACCCTTCACAGCTGTATGAAATGTTCTTAGAGGGTATTGTCTTATTCCTTATCCTGAATTTATTTGTTCGTAAACCAAGGCCAATGGGGAGCGTTTCAGGGTTATTTTTAATTGGTTATGGTGCGTTTAGGATTATTGTTGAATTCTTCAGGCAACCAGATGCCCAGCTTGGGTTATTTGGCGGTATTAGTATGGGGCAAATTTTATCTATTCCAATGATAATTATTGGAATTTTAATGATTGTATGGGCATATAAATATGGTCAAAATGTCCCTGCGCATAAGCCAGAAAAAGAGCCTAAAGGTAGTTAAATCACCTTGTTGTTGAGGCTAGCTTAGTATTTTAAATACAATAAGTTAATTGAAAATAAGGTATTTAGTTCTAAGCTTGCCAGTTAAGTTATTTCGAATAAGAGAGCCACTATGAAGCCGTATTTAGAGTTATGCCAACGTATTATTGATGAAGGGCAATGGGTTGAAAACAAACGCACGGGCGTTCGTTGTTTAACTGTAATTAATGCCGATCTTGAATATGATGTTGGTAATAATCAGTTCCCTTTGATTACGACTCGTAAAAGCTTTTATAAAGCGGCGATTGCTGAGCTACTGGGTTATTTGCGTGGTTATGATAACGCAGCACAATTTCGTGAAATTGGTTGCAACACATGGAATGCAAATGCGAATGAAAACCAAGCTTGGCTGAATAATCCTCATCGAAAGGGGGAGGATGATATGGGCCGTGTTTATGGTGTTCAAGGTCGCTCATGGCAACGCCCAGATGGCACCCATCTTGATCAACTTCAAAAAGTGGTTAATAACTTAAAAAATGGCATTGATGATCGTGCGGAAATTATCACTTTCTATAACCCTGGTGAATTTGAAATGGGGTGCCTACGTCCTTGTATGCACACTCATACATTTTCGCTGTTAGGCGATACGCTGCATCTAACATCATATCAGCGTAGCTGTGATGTCCCGCTCGGCTTGAATTTCAATCAAGTACAATGCTTTGTTTTACTTGCATTAATGGCACGGATTACGGGTCATAAAGCAGGTAAGGCCTACCATAAAATTGTAAATGCACATATTTATGAAAATCAGTTACCGTTGATGAGAGATGTGCAATTAAAGCGTGAACCATTTCCTTCTCCTTCATTAACAATTAACCCAAAAATTAAAACGTTAGAAGATATTGAAACATGGGTAACAACAGATGACTTCACACTTGATGGGTATCAGTGTCATGAAGCTATCAAGTATCCATTTACTGTTTAATTATTCTCTTTCATAACTATGGTGGCTTGAGATGATGAGCCACCACCTGCCCTATTCTTGAATACATATTTCTCCTCCTTAAGCTGCTTACACTTTACTGGTGTGTTTTATTTTGTTTTTCCTTGAGTAAAAAAACTCCACTTTTTTGGATGCTATCTATGATTTTGCGAAGCGTTTCGCAAATTGATTTAAACTCAAGTCAAGAGCATTCATTTTTTTGGGAAGAACTATGTAAACAGAAAAACATTTACTCGTTATGTTCGCTTTTTTTAGCGAGATTCCTTCTCTATATGCATGGAGGGGGTTTATGAAAATCAAACTGGATCAAACTCAGCTAGGTTTTACATTAATAGAGATATTAGTTGTGCTATTTATTTGTTCTTTGACTGCTTTTTCGGGGCTGCATTCTTGGCAACAACACATTGAGCAACAACGGCTCATTGATACTGCGAGGCAACTGACTGAGTTTATTTATCAGCATGTAAAAGAAGGAATTTACATGAATCGACAGCAAACTCTTTTTGTAAGATCAGGAAAAGCTGACTGGTGTATGTCCATCAAAGATTCAAACACACACCAAGAGGTAGGGAATATTACATCTGATAAATTTCAGGGAATTGAACTGGCTAGCTCAACTCGTACTTCAGTTGAGTTATATGGGAAGCAAGGCACCAGCCGCGCATTTAGTTTTCAGTTAAAGAATAAAGATAGGGTTATTTCTATTTATATGTCTGCTTTAGGGAGAGTTAGAGCCTGTTCACACTTTGGTATGGCAGGGATACCTAAATGTTGACGCTGGTAAATTGCTTAAATAAGGCAAGGCAAAAAGGATTCACATTAATTGAAATGTTGGTTGCAATGGTAATAAGTAGCCTTATTTGTCTCGCTGTTATGAATAGTATCCCTTCAATCTTTAAGCAAACTTACCGCGCTTATTTTCAATATCAAATAAATAGGGACGTCAGGCAGGTTTTACTGAATATGGAAAAGGACTTTAGGCGCATTGGTTATTGCCGCAATTCTAGTTGTCTGGGAGAACCAATAATGATTAGCGCTAAATCGTTAAGTGAGGGAAAAAATACGTGTATCATTTTTGCCTATGACCAAGACTTATCAGGTGAATGGGCGGCTGTTAAGTCAAAAAAAAGAGAGACAGACTATTTTGGCTATCGGCTAAATAATGGAAAGTTAGAGTCAAACCGAAATGTTAGGGATTGTAGCGGAACAAGTTGGCAGTCATTATTAGATGCAAAATTGGTTACAGTAAAAAAATTAGCTTTTAATTGGATTGAAGGTACTCAACTACTTGAAGTTATTATGAGTGTTGAAACAAGGTTATTAGCTGGACAGCTTTTTGATTACAGAATCTCAGTAAAGCTTAGGAATTTATAATGGCAAAAATGGACAGCCAAAGAGGTAATATTGCTTTAGTGATGACAGTTATTTTAATAACTATGAGTTTGTTATTAATGAGTTCTCTTCATTTTTTTCAAAGTCGAGCTTTAGATGAGTGGCACAAAGAAACTAAATATTATCATACGTTTAACCGAGCTGAATCCGCGTTAGCGTGGGGTTTAACGCTACCTTGGGAAATAAATACAAAGAAAAAATGGGTTTGTCAGCAAAACGTAACACAAAATTGGAAAAGCTGCTTAAAGCCTTATGGCCGCTCAACTTCTATTTTATCAGGTCAAAGTTCTTATAAAGATGGTTTAGATATTAAAGTGTACCAATGGGTTGAATGGGATCCTCTGAAGCAGAGAGTTACTCCCCGTAAGAATGGCTGGTTAGATTACTGTCCTGTTCAACAAAAAGGATTTTGTTTGTGAAAATACAACAACAAGGGTTTGCATTAATAGAATCAATGATAGCTATGGTGGTTTTTGCTATCCTGCTTATCGCTTTGCTAAACTATACACAATATATCGTATTGAATTTTAATCAATTATATAAGAGTTCAATGGCTGTCAGGGAATTGCATAGTGCATTAGAAAAACAACGAATACTGGTCGATGAAATTTCGAAGACGGAAAGGTCTTTCATTGATACAGATTTACGATACTCTGTTGGAAAGATTGAGCAAAGTTACCGCTACCCAGCGGAGTTTTGCACTGAGTTGATGGTTTCATTACTTATTCCTAGGCAGCGGCTTTCGCTTAGCCGTTGGTATTGCTCAATAGGAGAGCGTCATGTTTCAAGTCTATCATTCTAACCAATTAGATTTGTTAAAAGAGCTCATTGCTCATTTAATGAAAAATGAGCCTTTATCTCATCCCTTTGAACAAGAAATCATCTTAGTGCAAAGCCCTGGAATGTCTCAGTGGTTACAGATTGAACTCGCAAAGCAATTCGGGATTGCCGCAAATATTAACTACCCGTTACCAGCGACGTTTATATGGGACATGTTCAGGCGTGTGTTGCCTGAGATACCGAAAGAAAGTGCGTATACCAAACAAGCAATGACATGGAAATTGATGACAATTTTACCCAAGGTTATTGATGATGAAGAATTTGAACCATTAAGACATTATCTACAACATGATACCGATAAACGAAAACTTCATCAGCTTGCGGGAAGGGTTGCAGACCTATTTGACCAATATCTAGTCTATCGGCCACAATGGATTGAAAAATGGCAACAAAATGAGCTAATAGAAGGGCTTAGTACTAATCAGCTATGGCAGAAAAGGTTGTGGCTATGTCTTGTTGAATACTCAAATGAATTAAATCAATCACCTTGGCATCGAGCTAACTTATACGAAAATTTTATTGATAAGCTGAGAAGTACACCTTCTTTAGGGAAAATGCTTCCTAAGCGTATTTTTATTTGCGGAATTTCATCACTCCCACCTGTTTATCTTCAAGCGTTGAATGCCATTGCGGAGCATACCGACATCCATTTAATGTTTACAAACCCTTGCCGTTATTATTGGGGGGATATTCAGAGCGCTTCTTTTTTAGCAAAATTACAACAAAGAAAATTACGTCATTATCTTGATAAACATGAGATATCGCGTTTTAAAATTGAAGAGCATGTACCTCATCTATTTAATGATGAGGGGGAGCAGGATATTGCGAATCCGCTACTGGCCTCGTGGGGGAAGCTTGGTCGAGATAATTTATATTTTATTTCTCAAATTGATACAGCAAATGAAATTTCTGCTTATGTTGATACAAATAGAGCGAGCCTGCTAGAAAATATTCAGCAAGATATTTTAGATCTTGAGGATCACGCACAACTTGGTACGACAATAGAAAACTATAAAACAAGTCAAGGAAAAGGGCTAATACATAAAGGGGATAATTCTATTTCATTCCATTTATGTCATAGCGCCCAACGTGAAGTTGAGGTGTTGCAAGATCATCTGCTGTCTATTTTTGAAGAAGACCCATCATTAACGCCAAGAGATGTCATTGTTATGGTGGCAGATATAGACAGTTACGCACCGTATATTCAAGCTGTTTTTGGTAATACAACATCTTCACACTATATCCCTTTTTCTATTTCTGACAGGAAAGCATTACAAGCTCACCCAATTTTGCAGGCTTTTATCACATTGTTAGATTTGCCACAAAGTCGGTTTTCTACGGAACAAGTACTTAGTTTACTTGAGGTTAAGGCTTTTTCTCAGCGTTTTGGGATTGATGAAAGTGAATTAAGTTTGCTACGACGTTGGGTGAACGAGTCAGGGATCCGCTGGGGGCTTGACGACGATAATGTACGTTCATTTGCTTTACCCGTTATAGGGCAAAATACGTGGCAATTTGGTTTAAGTCGAATGCTATTGGGGTATGCCATGGATAGTCGAAATGGCCCATGGAATGGTATTTTGCCTTACGATGAGTGTAGTGGGTTAGCTGCTCAACTAGCAGGGAAATTGGCTTTATTAATTAATACATTAAGAGAATGGCGTGCCATATTAGCGTTAGAAAAAACGCTTAATGAATGGAAAGAGCTTTGTCAGCAACTTATTGATAGTTGTTTTATAGTTGATAGTGAAACTGAGCTCGTCTTAGCCCTTTTAACCAGCCAATGGCATCAAATTATTGAAAATGCGATGGTGTCAGGTTATGAAGAATCAATTTCACTTCGTTTGATTAGGGACGAGCTTTCAGTACGCTTTGATGATGAAAAAATTAGTCAGCGCTTCTTAGCAGGAGCCGTTAACTTTTGTACATTGATGCCAATGCGTTCTGTTCCATTTAAAGTCGTGTGTTTGCTGGGGATGAATGATGGAGCCTATCCACGAAGTATTCCACCATTGGGTTTTGATTTAATGGCAGAGAAGCCTGCAAGAGGGGATAGAAAGCGTCGGGATGATGACCGTTACCTCTTTTTAGAAGCGCTAAATTCAGCAAGTAACCAGCTGTATATTAGCTATATCGGGCTTTCAATTCGAGATAATCAACCATGCAATCCATCTGTCTTAGTGACGGAGCTACTCGATTATATTTGTCAAAGTTTCTGCTTAGAAGGTGATGAGCTACTCAATATCGATGATAGTTCTAAGCGTCTAAGATCCCATCTGGTTATTCAACACAATCGGGTTCCTTTTGCGAAAGAAAACTATCTTCCTCAAGACCCTTATCAAAGTTTTGCTAAAGAGTGGTTACCTGCAGCGAAGATGACAGAGAGTGTAGACACCTCTTTTTGCTCAGTTCTTCAAGATCCAGAAGAAAAAATTACGCATATTTCTTTAGAGCAGCTTTTACGTTTTTATCGTCATCCTATTCGTGCATTTTTCCAGCAACGTCTGAAAGTCCATTTCTCAATTGAAGATACCGAGCTCCCCGAGGAAGAACCTTTTATCCTTGGGCGGCTACAACGCTATAAAATTAACGACCAAATTTTAGATTTGCTCGTCAAAGAGGAAAGCCCTGATCCTTTTTATCATGCACTTAAAGCATCAGGGCAGCTGCCAGCGAAACAATTTGGTCAGCTTGTTTGGGAACAACAACTTAACGAGATTATTCCATTAGCTGAAAAAATAAAAGATTATAAAGTTCAACCGTTTGATTATCCGATAGATTGTGAAATTGAAGGGATCAAATTGACAGGGCAACTTCAGAATGTGCACGAAGCAGGTATATTACGTTATCGTCCAGCTTATCTAACTGCGAATGATGGAATGCAGTTATGGATTGAGCATCTTCTTTTTAATGCTCAAGTTGGCGAGGGAGAGAGCATTGCATTGGGGCGCGATAACAGTATTTGGCAGTTTTCATCCATCGAAAAAGACGATGCGTTAGGTTACTTAAAAAACTTAGTAAAAGGTTATTGTGAAGGGTTAAACTCCCCATTAATTCTTTTAAACCAAAGTGGTTGGAGTTGGTTAACTGCATGTTTTGATAAAAAAACGAAGCAATATGATTTCGTTTCAGAGGATAACCAACAAAAAGCACTATCAGCCTTAATTCAAAGTCTCCAAGGGAGTTCGATGAAAAAAGGCGAGATAGAAGATGATTACGTGTTGAGGGCTTGTAGAAACTTGAATAGTACAATGATTCAATCGCTGTTACAGAATACTCAGCGTTTTTTACAGCCAATGACTAAATATTTAAAATAACGGGAGTGCATTATAGGATGCAATATTTATCCAAAAAAATCGCCCAACTATTCTTATTATTCATAGTATTAGGGTGTGGTAGTGCTATTGCCGCTCAACCATTATGGCAATTGTTACCTGAGACGATTAATAAGAGTGAGAGCGACCCTCGCGAGTATAAGGCAATAAAACTGAATAACGATATGACGGTTTTATTGGTGTCTGATGCTAAAGCAACAAAATCATTAGCGGCTGTTTCTATACCTGTAGGAAGTATTGAAAATCCAGATAGCCAGCTAGGGTTAGCTCACTATTTAGAACATATGGTATTGATGGGCTCTAAAAAATACCCAGAACCAAGTAGCTTTTCTGAATTCTTACAAAAACACGGCGGTAGCCATAATGCCAGTACTGCACCACACCGAACAGCATACTATTTTGAAGTGGAGAACGGCGCATTAAAAGAAGCGACTGATAGATTAGCTGATGCATTAGCGGAGCCGTTATTAGATCCTACTAATGCAGATAGAGAGCGTAATGCAGTTAATGCAGAATTAACGATGGCGCGTTCTCGCGATGGAATGCGTATATGGCAAGTACGTTCTGAAACACTAAACCCACAACATCCTAACTCTCGTTTTTCTGGCGGTAATTTAGATACATTAAAAGATAAGCCTAACAGTAAATTACAGGATGAACTTGTTGGTTTTTATAAACATTATTATTCAGCGAATTTGATGAATGGTGTTCTTTATGGTGATCAATCAATTGAATCTCTTGCCAATATAGCGCAAGAAACGTTTGGTCGTATTCCTAATTTTAATGCCAGTGTTCCTGCCATTAATACTCAAGCGGTTACAGATAAAGAAAAAGGCATTATTATTCATTACGTGCCAGCGCAGCCACAAAAGGCGATTCAAATTGAATTTAGTATTAAAAACAATATGGCGGATTTTCGCAGTAAAAGTGATAGCTATATTAGTTACCTACTTGGGAATCGTAGCCCTGGAACATTAGCTGATTGGTTAATTTCGCAGGGTTTAGCTGAAGGAATAAGCGCATCAGCATCACCAAACGCGGATAGAAATTATGGTTCTTTCTCGATTTATGTCACTTTAACGGATAAGGGGTTACAGGAACGAGACCAGATTATTGCCGCTATTTTCTCCTATATAGAGCTAATCAAAAATGATGGTATAAGCAAAAGCTATTTTGATGAAATTGCAAAAGTGCTTAACTTATCTTTTCGCTATGGTTCGGTTGTTAGGGATATGAACTACATCGAGTGGTTGTCTGACCAAATGATCGATGTTCCTGTTAATCATGTGCTTGATTCTGATTATATTGCAGATAAATATGATCCCGCAGCCATTAAGCAACGTCTATCTGAGTTGACCGCAAAAAATGCAAGAATCTGGTTTATTAGCCCTGATGAACCAAGCAATAAAAAAGCGTATTTTGTTGAAGCTCCCTATCAAGTGGATCAGGTCACGCAAAAACAGTTTGAAAATTGGGATAGTTTAGAGTCTAAAATGCACTTTAAACTGCCAGCATTAAACCCTTACATTGCGGATAAACTACCCTTAATTAAACCTGAAAAAGCTTATAAACACCCTGAGTTTATTTATCAAAATGGAAATACTCGTGTGTTATATATGCCAAGCCAATATTTTGCTGATGAACCTAAAGCAAGTATCACATTGTCTTTACGTACAAAGCTAGGTAATCAGAGTGCGAAAGATCAAGTAACAGGGGCATTACTGCAATATATTTCGTCATTAAAAATGGATGAGCTGCAATATCAAGCATCCGTTGCGGGTATGTCTGTTTCTGTTTCACAAGATATTGGTTTACAGCTCAATGCGAGTGGTTATACGCAACATTTACCAGAACTCTTTTTATCAATGACTAAGCTGTATTTAAGCTTTGAGCCAACAGAGCAAGAGTTAGCACAGGCAAAATCTTGGTATAAGGAACAAATAGCCGTTGCAAATAATGCTAAAGCTTATGAATTGGCAATGCAGCCTCTTCAGCGTATTAATAGCGTACCTTACTTTGAACAAGAGCAACGTCTTGCTGAGTTGGGCAAAATATCGTTAGGTGATTTGACTCATTATCGTCAACTATTGGTGAAAAGCGCAGCATTACAAGCCCTCGTTTTCGGTAACATGAGTGAGTCGCAAAGTATCAAAACAATTCAGGATGCTCAAAAGTTATTACACAGCGAGGGTACTGAATGGTGGCGTGGTGATGTGGTTGTTATTGATAAAAACTATTTAGCTGACTTCCATAAACAAGGGAATAGTACCGATAACGCACTTGCTGAAATCTTTGTCCCAGATGGCTATAGTCGCATAGATGGCGCAGTGCTGTCAGGTATTTTAGCGAAGGTTATTCAGCCTTGGTTTTATGATCAATTAAGGACTAATGAACAGCTAGGTTATGCGGTATTTGCATTTAAATCTGGCTTAGGTGACCAGTGGGGAATGGGCTTTTTATTACAAAGTAATGCCAAGACACCCGATTACCTTAACATGCGCTATCAAGCGTTTTATGCTCAGGCATTAGATAAACTTAAAAAGCTACCAGTTGAAGAGTTTAGTCAGTATAAACAATCAATTATTACTGAAATGAACCAGCCACCACAGACATTTTATGAAGAGCTTGGGCGTTATTCATCAGACTTCTCACGTAATATTTTTAGTTTTGACACCCGTGAGAAAGTTTTGTTGGCCTTAGGGGCTGCAACGAAAGAGCAAGTCATTGAATATTACGAAAATGCAGTCATTAGGCGAAAAGGGCTAGCATTAACATCTCAAGTCATTGGTCAAGGCGTGGATGCGAAGTCTGGTTTTGCTCAACTGAAAGATTGGGTGTTTTACCCAACAGCTTCAGAGTTACAAAAGATTTTGCCAATAAAGGAAGATGCTGAGTGAATAAAGTGCAGGTAGAGTCCCAACTATTAAATGTATTTTCTTTACCATTAAGTGGACAAAGATTAATAGAAGCTTCTGCGGGAACAGGGAAGACATATACTATTGGTATACTCTATCTGCGGCTTTTATTAGGTCTAGGGGGGGGAAATGCGTTCCCTAGACCGCTTAGCGTTGAAGAAATATTAGTGGTGACATTCACTGAGGCTGCAACAAATGAATTACGTGGACGAATACGTCAGCGAATTCATGAAATGCGTTTGGTTTGCTTAAGGAATGGCGTTGGGTTTGAATCTCAACCTGAATATTTGGAGTTGCTTGGTGAGCTTTCAGGTGAAGAACAATTAAAATTTGCACAAGAGTGGTTATTGGCGGCTGAACGGCAAATGGATGAGGCTGCTATTTATACTATCCATGGGTTTTGCCAAAGGATGCTAGTGCATAATGCATTTGAATCTGGTGTACTCTTTGAGCAAACAATGATCCAAGATGAATTTCCAATTCAAAAGCAAGCCTGTGCAGACTTTTGGCGACGCCACTTTTATCCGCTTGATTACTCAATGGCTAAAGTCGTGCAGTCCGAATGGAATGGCCCTGAGTCTCTTTTAGCTGAAATAAGGCCTTTCTTACAAGGGGATATGCCGCTTATTATTAATCAGCCTAGGGTTCAAGAGTCTTTGGAGGAACGGCATCAGCGCATAATTTCCCTTATTGAATCGGTGAAACTATCTTGGCGAGAAAATGCAGGGGATTTTGAAAAACTCATTACAGGCTCTGACGTTGATAAACGAAGCTACAGTTCTCGTTTTTTACCAGGTTGGTTAACCAAAATAGGCCTGTGGGCGGAAGAAATCACCCAAGATTATGATCTTCCAAAAGATCTTGTTCGTTTTTCTCAAACGGTATTACATGAAAAATCAAAAAGTGGGCAGGGCCCTGAGCATGCGGTTTTTCAGCAAATAGAGGTGTTACTCACTCAATCACTCACGTTGAAAGATATTGTGATCCCATTAGCGATTTCAGAAGTTAGGCAAACTATTGCTGATGAAAAACATCGTCGCGGGGAAATGGGGTTCGATGATCTTTTAACGCGTTTAGACCGTGCTCTGAGTCATGATGGTGGTAAGTTCTTAGCACAGACGATTAGCCAGCGTTTTCCTGTTGCAATGATTGATGAGTTTCAAGATACAGATGCACAGCAATACCGTATTTTTCAGCGAATTTATCAAGGTGTTGATAATACAGCTCTTTTATTTATTGGTGATCCGAAACAAGCCATCTATGCCTTTCGTGGCGCAGATATTTTTACCTATATTGAAGCGAAAAAAGAAGTTAGCGCTCACTACACATTAGAAACCAACTATCGCTCATCACAAAGTATGGTTGAAGCCATAAATCGTGTGTTTAGCCATTGCCAATCGCCTTTTATTTTTGAACAAATTCCATTTCAGCCCGTTAACTTTGCACAACAAAATGTAGGGAAAAAACTGGTCAACAGAGGTAATGAGGTAAAAGCTCTCACTTTTTGGCAGTTAGATGCAGAAGCTGTCTCTGTTTCTGAATATGAATATGGAATGGCGAAACAATGTGCAGCGCAAATTGCACAATACCTGCAAGGTGGGCTCGAAGGTAAAACATACTTCGTGAATAATGAGCAACAGGTTTCAGTTTCCGCTTCAGATATTACCGTATTGGTACGCAGCCGCCGTGAAGCAGTATTAATTAGAGATGCCTTAAATCAGCTAAATATTCCTTCAGTTTTTCAATCAAATAGGGAAAGTGTATTTTCAACACCTGAAGCGAGGGATTTATTGTGGCTGCTACAGGCAGTGTTGACTCCTGAAAAAGAGCGCGTGCTACGAAGTGCATTAGCGACAGGGATTTTAGGGCTAACCGCCAAAGAGATTGATGAACTCAACCATGATGAAAAAGCATGGGAAAATCTCGTTGATGAATTCTCTCGCTATTCTACCGTCTGGCAAAAACGAGGTGTATTGCCAATGTTGAGAATGATAATGTCACAGCGCCATATTGCTGAAACATTATTATCTGCAATTGATGGTGAAAGGCGTTTGATGGATGTTATGCATATCGGTGAGCTATTGCAGGAAATGTCAGTTCAACTTGAAGGTGAGCACACACTAACGCGCTGGTTAGCACAACAAATTGCTCATCCCGACCACCAATCGGACGCGCAGCAGATGCGCTTGGAAAGCGATAAGCACCTTGTTCAAATTAGTACAATCCATAAGTCAAAAGGCCTTGAATATAAAATTGTGTGGTTACCTTTCGCTAGCAATTTCTTACCGCAATCTAAAGGCTTATATCATGATAGGAATGATTATGGTACGAGGTTAGATTTAGAAGATAGTGAAGAAACCGTTATTTTAGCAGATGAAGAACGTTTAGCTGAAGATCTCCGTTTGTTGTATGTAGCATTAACTCGTGCAATTTACCATTGTAGTGTCGGTATTGCTCCGTTAATAAAGGGAAATAGAAAGAAAAGTGGTGAAACGGATTTACATTTATCAGCCCTTGGCTACGTTATCCAAAAAGGAGAGCCAGGTGATCATCTGCTGCTAAATAGTATGTTAAATGAGATTGGCAATGAGATTATTGACGTTATTCCTATTGGTCAGTTTGAATCCGAAAGACTCGTGTTAGACAAAGAAACTCATGGCGATTTAATGGCGAGGGAACTAACTCGTTACTTTGATGATCACTGGCGGGTAACCAGCTATTCAGGGCTTAGTTATGGGGCTAGCCATTCAGAAGATGGGCAAACAGTCTCTCCGTTACAGTTTGCAAACTCATTGGCACCTAAAATGGATGTCGAAGTGAGTATTGATCTCGAACAACAAGACGATGAAATCGATAATATCTTAACTCCTCATCAGTTTCCTAAAGGAGCATCACCAGGAACTTTCCTGCATACCTTGATGGAGGAAATTGGCTTTAGCGAGCCAGTTTCACTCGAGTGGTTAACTGAAAAGCTTGAAGGTTCGGGGTTTGATGTTAAATGGGCGCCCATGTTGCAAGAATGGCTAAAAGCAATCGTAGATGCTCCCCTTTCTGACGACGGGCTTTGTTTATCCGTATTGCCGCTACAAGATCAGCTTGATGAAATGCAGTTTTATTTGCCCATTGACGCCATCATTAATGCGAAAAGCTTAGATAACGTAACGCATCGCTATGATCCATTATCTAAGCAATGTCCGCCATTGAATTTTGAAAAAGTGCAGGGGATTTTAAAAGGCTTTATCGATTTAACTTTTTATTGGAATGGAAAATTCTATTTACTTGATTATAAATCGAATTACCTTGGTGAAGATGCTTCATTCTACACGCAAGAAGCGATGGCTGAAGCAATGATTGACCACCGCTATGATTTACAATATCAATTGTATTCCTTGGCGCTACATCGCTATTTAAAACAGCGCTTACCTGACTACGATTATGAAACGCATTTTGGTGGTGTGTATTATCTCTTTTTAAGAGGAATTGATAGCGTTAATTCACAGAATGGTATTTTCTTTTATCGCCCAGTAAAAGCGTTTATTCAAGCTATCGATCAACTGTTTAGCGATACACCTGTTAAGGAGGCATGCTAATGAAATCTCTTTTTAATCGAGGGATTGAAGAGCGAATTTTTATGCCTTTAGATGTGCAATTTGCTTACAGTATTGCTGATGAAAACAATCCCATTTTATTGGTTGTTGCTGCGCTTTTGAGTGCGGAAACCATGACAGGACATGTGTGTTTAGCATTATCTGACGTGACATTGGATAACCTATTTTCAGGGCGTCATCAAGAGCTTGCAAATGATTTTTGGCAAAGAATGGGGCAGCCTGACAAAAAAACACTTTATCAAGCTGTGCAAAATGCACATGCGGTCTCTTTAACATCAGAAAATAGCCTCTCCCCGTTATTGCTTTCGGGGGATTATTTATATTTTCAACGTATGTGGCAGTATGAGCAGTGTGTTGCTCATTTTTTCTCTAACAGGTCAGTGAAAAATAGTCAGAATCAACAAATTCAATCCGTGTTAGATACTCTCTTTCCTATTTCAGAAAGTATTGATTGGCAAAAAATTGCAGCAGCAGTTGCTGTAACCAGTCAGGTTTCCATTATTTCAGGGGGGCCAGGTACGGGAAAAACCACGACAGTTGCCTGTATACTGGCTGCTTTAATTAAGCTGGAAATGCAAAAAGAGAATCAGTTAAAGATTGAGCTGGCGGCTCCAACAGGGAAAGCCGCAGCAAGGTTAACGGAATCCCTTGGTAATGCGATGAAAGGCATGCCACTGACCGAAAAAGAGCGTGAGATTTTGCCAAGTCAAGCAAAGACGTTGCATCGATTATTAGGGGCTCAACCAGAAAGTCAACAATTTCGCTTTAATCGCAATAATTTATTGTCATTGGATGTCTTAATTATCGATGAAGCATCGATGGTTGATTTACCGATGATGGCAAAATTGATTGAGGCGCTACCCGAACAGGCAAAATTGATATTTCTAGGGGATAAAGACCAGCTTGCATCAGTAGAAGCAGGGGCGGTACTCGGAGATATTTGCCAGTTTGCAGATATTGGCTATAGTCCTGAAAGAGCGAAGCAATTGGCAGAAATTACAGGTTATTCATTAGGTGAATACTCGTCGGTTGAAGGCCCTGTTATTCGTGATAGTTTGTGCTTATTACGCAAAAGTTATCGTTTTTCAGCGCAATCAGGTATTGGGCAACTTGCTTTTGCTGTTAACGACGGCAATTCCACTCGGGCTCAAAAGCTGTTAAACCAAGGGTTAGTGGATGTGCATAATTATGTACAAGAAACCGCAGATGATTATGTGAAAATTTTATTTGATGCTTCAGTTTGCTATGAAGATTACTTACTTGCGGTGAAAGCAAATAAAACGCCTGAAGAAATTTTATCTAAGTTTAATCAATATCGGTTGTTAACCGCGCTAAGAGAAGGGCCTTTTGGTGTCGTTGGGCTAAACGATAAACTAGAAAAGCTACTTCATCGTCAAGGGCTAATCAATCGGCCTTATAATCATTTGAATAAACATTATGCAGGTCGGCCTATAATGATCAGCCGTAATGATAGCCCATTAGGGCTTTTTAATGGCGATATTGGCATTATTTTACCTGATGAAGAAGGCGCACTTAGAGCTTATTTTCAGTTTCCTGATGGGAGTATTCGCGGAGTTCAGCCAAATCGACTTCCTTCACATGAAACCGCTTATGTGATGACGGTTCATAAATCACAAGGTTCGGAATTTACTCATACCGCATTCGTTTTACCCCAATTATATTCACCCGTTATTACTCGGGAATTGGTATACACCGCAATCACCCGAGCAAAAAAAGAACTTTCCCTTTATAGCAACCCGAAGATATTACGTCGGGCAATCGAAACACCAACAAAACGCCGTAGTGGGCTAACGAGACAGTTAGTGTAACCATGACAAGTGATAGTATAGGTAATAAAACTACTTAACTTGTTAATAATAATGATTTAAAGGTAATGATATGGATAACCAGCAAGAGATGACCGCAGTAACCATTACGTTAAATGCGAGATTAGAACCTGTTAGGCGTGCAGATTTAGAAGATGCATTTGATGAAGTCATGAAAAGTCTGGGTAAGGATATTCATGTCACAGGTGGCGGCACACTATTAGGTGATAATGGTGAAGCACAGGAATGTGATATTGAATTGGCCATCGCTGACGCAAGTGATGAAAATATTAGCATGATAATCCAGCTATTTACCTCAATGCTAGCGCCAAAAGGGTCTCGTTTATTTATTCATGCTGAAGATGTTCGTATCGACTTTGGTGAGCACGAAGGTTTAGCCGTTTATTTTAATGGTACAGAGCTTGCTGATGAAGTTTATGAAAATGGGGACATTAACGACGTTTTTGATGTATTAGATGAAGCTGTTGAAGACATCGGCAGTATTCACGGTGTGTGGGATGGCCCAACAGAAACCGCATTCTACTTCTATGGTAGCTCTTTTGCTGAAATGGAAGCGGCAATAAAGCCACATTTAGAGGCCAATCCACTTTGTGAAAAAGCAAGAATTGTACAGATTGCTTAATTAAGTCGATATTAACGAGTTAATTATATGCCCCCAAATTAGACATCCATGCATAATTTGGGGTATTAACTGCACTAACCAACACTTATTTTATTGCAAATAAGGACGGTTACTTATCAGATTGGCTCTTTAGCTCCAAGATCAAAATTTTAGAACGGCGCTGGTAATTATATAAAGCTTGCTTTTTCAGTGGCAGCATCTCAATTTCAGCAGGGGTAAAACCACGCTCTTGAAACCAATGGATACTACGAGTCGTTAATACAAATAGTTTATCTAAGCCTAATTGTTTCGCCTGTACTGCAACGCGGTGAAGTAGCTCCTCTCCTCGAGCAGAACTACGGTAATCAGGGTGAACAGCAACGCAAGCCATTTCCCCTAGTTTTTCCTCTGGGTATGGGTAAAGAGCAGCGCAAGCTATCACTAAATTGTCTCGTTCAATAATCGTGAATTTATCGATTTCCATTTCAAGTTGTTCCCGTGAGCGACGAACAAGTATTCCTTGCTGCTCTAAAGGGCGAATTAGTTCTAAAATACCCCCAATATCATTGATATTTGCACGGCGAATTTGTTCAGCACTTTCCATTACGATTTGAGTACCAATACCGTCACGAGAGAATAATTCTTGAATAAGCGAGCCATTTTCTTGATAGCTTAATAGGTGGCTACGACGTACCCCACGGCGGCAAGCTTTTGCTGCGCCACGCAAGAAACGTACAGTTCCAGAGTAGTAATCCCCTTCAGATTCAAGTTCTTGAATTCTATTTTCTGCTTCATTTGGGAATAATTCAGATAAGATATTACCCTCTTTATCTGCGACACCTTGAGAAGAACAGAACCCGATCAGTTTTTCGGCCTTCATTTTTACAGCGAGTTGAGTCGCAATTTCTTCTGAGGTCAGATTAAAACTTTCCCCAGTAACGGAAACCGCAACAGGGCCAATTAAAACAATAGAACCATTATCTAATTGATTATTAATGGCTTCTTCATTGATGCGGCGAATTCTCCCACTGTGGCAGTAATCAACACCATCATCGATACCAAGTGGCTGTGCAATGACAAAATTACCACTGACTACATTAATATGGGCACCTTGTAATGGTGTATTACTTAAACTCATTGATAAGCGAGCGGTAATATCAAGCTGTAATGCACCAGATGCTTGCTTAACATATTCAAGTGTATTCGAATCAGTCACACGGGTATGTTTGTGGTAAACCGCATCATATTTGTGTTCTGCTAGAATATCCTCAATCTGAGGACGAGCACCATAGACCACAATAATTCGGATCCCTAAACTATGTAATAATCCTATGTCATTGACAATACTTGGGAAATTTTCATGCGCAATCGCTTCACCACCAAGCATAATGATAAAATTTTTGCCGCGGTGGGCGTTTATATAAGGTACCGAATGGCGAAACTCATCAACCAACTCGGTGCTGCGCTCTTTCATAATAACCCTCTTTAATGAATTTTTATTCGTTAATAATGTATTTTTATTCTTTTTGGCGAAAAATATCAAGTAAAAGATGGTATAAAAAATAACAAATATATTTTTAAGAGTTACATATCTTTAAATATAAATGTGTATTATTAATGACAGAGAGCACATGATTAGTTAGAGTGCTTATTTCTGGCCAATTAATTGGCATATAGTCTAATATCAATTTATTTTTCAGTTCTAGGTTCGGAATTATTGATGAGTCAGCAAGATCACAGCCCATCTAAGCGTCGTTTTATTCAAGGCGCCGCCGCAGTTATGTTACTGAGCGTTAGCCCATTCGGTTTTTCTGCTAATAGCAGCGTGATTGCTGTGCGTATTTGGCCTGCATCGAGTTACACTCGTGTAACGCTTGAATCAAGCGTTCCGCTAAAGTACCGCCAGTTTGTGCTGAATAACCCAGAGCGGATTGTTGTTGACCTTGAGGGCGTACAGTTAAATAACGTACTTAAGCAGATGGGAACTCAAATTCAAACACGTGACCCTTATCTCAAATTGGTCAGAGTGGGGCAATTTGATCCTAAAACCGTACGCCTTGTTTTTGAAGTGAAAAATAAAGTGACCCCACAATTCTTTACCATGTCGCCTGTGGGGGAGTTTAAACACCGCTTAGTCCTTGATTTCTATCCAGGCAAAGGTGTGGATACTAGCGATGATCCATTATTAGCATTACTCGAGGACTACAATAAAGGTGACCTCGAAGAAAGTATGCCTGCGCAAGCGAAAAAACCAGGTAAAGCAGGGACGGATCGCCCAATTATTATTATGATTGACCCTGGGCACGGTGGGGAAGACCCAGGTGCGATAGGGAAATATAAAACACGTGAAAAAGATGTTGTCTTGCAGATTGCACGGCGCTTAAAAGCGTTGATTGATAAAGATCCTAAAATGCGTGCTTACATGACTCGTAATGAGGATGTGTTTATTCCTCTTAAAGTGCGTGTTGCAAAAGCACGTAAGATGCAGGCTGATTTATTTGTTTCAATTCACGCAGATGCATTTACTAATCGTTCAGCACATGGCTCATCAGTTTTTGCATTATCGACTAAAGGAGCTACCAGTAATACGGCTCGCTACCTTGCTCAAACTCAGAATGAGGCCGATTTAATTGGTGGTGTAAGTAAGAGTGGTGATGTGTATCTTGACCACACAATGTTGGATTTAGTCCAGACAGCAACGATTAATGATAGTTTGAAATTTGGTGATGAAGTACTCAAACGTATGGGGAAAGTCAACCGATTACACAAAAATAAGGTTGATCAAGCTGGATTTGCGGTACTCAAAGCACCTGAAATTCCATCAATATTAGTTGAAACCGCGTTTATCAGTAACTTGGAAGAAGAGCGTAAGCTGAAAACGGCCAAGTTCCAACAACAAATGGCAGAGTCTATCTTTGAAGGGGTAAAAGCTTACTTCCGCAATGGGGGTGAGTTAGCGATCCGCAACTAACCATAACGAACGGTAAATAAACAGGTGATAAGCAAAAGCGAGTCGCCTTTTTTATTTGTAAAAATAAAGGTGGTGATTAATATTTTTGAGAGTGTGGGGCTAGGGAAAGAAATGGTTGCGGGGGCTGGATTTGAACCAACGACCTTCGGGTTATGAGCCCGACGAGCTACCAAGCTGCTCCACCCCGCGACTGAAGAAGTAAAAAAATTGGTTGCGGGAGCTGGATTTGAACCAACGACCTTCGGGTTATGAGCCCGACGAGCTACCAAGCTGCTCCATCCCGCGACTGAATTCTTTACAACGTTTTGATTTTTTTTACTACTTTACTGATTAAATCAGTATTGGTTGCGGGGGCTGGATTTGAACCAACGACCTTCGGGTTATGAGCCCGACGAGCTACCATGCTGCTCCACCCCGCGTCCGATAGCGGGCACTATACTCGGGATGAGATCTGATGCAAGTTTTTTCGTGTTTTTTTTTCATTTTTAGCATTCTACAGAACAAAATACGCACGTTATGTTTATTTTTTGAACTTTGCGGGGGTGGCAAAGAAAAATAATTTAACTAAATATGTTTACTCGTTTCATTCCCATTTTGGGTTTGCTATTGTGCGTTGCATATTGGATTGTGGGTTGTATTTGGATGGTGGAGCATGAACTTAGAATTAATGAAGGTAATTAATATGCTATCGGTGAAAAAATGGTCAATAGTAAATAAGTGGATAGTCACAGGTGTCTTTTTTTCATTGTTGGCAGGATGCCAAACTCACCCAACGGATAAAGGCCAACAATACAAAGATGGTCGTCTTGTTGAAGACTTACAGAAAGTTAATCAGGTAAATGTTCAAGGCAAACCAATAAATGCACCTGACTTTAATCAGCAGATCGTTGAAATTAAAAATGCATCTCCGCGTTTATTCCAAAATAACCGTGACACTTATCATGCGATTGAAAATTGGTTAATGGCAGGTGGAAACCCCGCACAGCTCGCCAGCTTCAATTTATCGGCCTTCCAAATGGAAGGGGCTGATAATTACGGGAACGTTCAATTTACGGGGTATTACACACCTGTTATTGAAGCAAGACGTTCACCACAAGGGGAATTTCGCCATCCATTATATGGAATGCCCCCAAAAGGGAAATCGCGGTTACCTAGCCGAGCAGCTATCTATAATGGCGCGTTGAGTAATAACCTCATTTTGGCTTACAGTAATTCCGCTGTAGATAATTTTATGATGGAAGTTCAAGGGAGTGGCTATGTCGATTTTGGTGATGGTAGCCCGCTGAATTTCTTTGGGTATGCAGGGAAAAATGGCCACGCGTATAAAAGTATCGGTAAAGTTCTTGTTGACCGTGGCGAAGTGCCATTAAGCCAAATGTCTTTACAAGCTATCCACGATTGGACAAATAGCCATAGTGAGCAAGAAGTTCGTCAATTATTGGAGGAAAATGCATCGTTTGTTTTCTTCAAACCGCAATCTTTTGTACCAGTAAGAGGCGCTAGCGCAGTTCCGTTGATAGCAAAAGCGTCAGTTGCGTCAGATAAAACCTTGATCCCAGCAGGAACGGCATTGCTGGCGGAAATTCCTGTTTTAGATGGTAATGGTAAATTTACGGGGCAATACGAAATGCGTATGATGGTTGCCTTGGATGTAGGGGGAGCGATTAAAGGCCACCACTTCGATATTTACCATGGAACAGGTCATGACGCAGGCAAAATGGCTGGTTTTTATAACCATTATGGACGCGTCTGGGTGCTGAAAAAGAGTCAGCCCCTTTTTGGTGCAATGTAATTACCGTCTTAACTAAGGTTGTTTGTTATTATGCAAGCTAAGCTTTCAGATGCTTGGATGCAGCGTTTTGCTGGGATCGGGCGTTTATATGGGCAGAAAGCCCTTCATCTTTTTGCGCGCTCTCATGTCTGTGTTGTCGGTGTGGGTGGTGTTGGTGTATGGGCAGCTGAGGCATTAGCTCGTTCTGGAATTGGTGCAATCACCTTAATTGATATGGATGATATTTGCGTCACGAATACTAACCGTCAATTACATGCTATTAAATCAACCGTTGGCTTACCGAAGGTTGAGGTGATGAAAGCGCGGATTTTGGAGATTAACCCAGAGTGTGAGGTGAATGTCATTGATGATTTCATCACAGTCGATAATGTCGCTCAGTACTTCAGTACGGGGTTTGATTACGTTATTGATGCAATTGATAGTGTTCGGCCTAAAGCTGCACTACTGGCTTATTGTAGGCGATTTAAAATCCCTGTAGTCACAACTGGTGGGGCTGGTGGTCAAATAGATCCCACACAAATACAAGTGGTGGATCTGGCGAAAACCATTCAAGACCCATTAGCGGCAAAGCTTCGTGAGCGGTTAAAGTCGGACTTTAATGTGGTTAAAAATGGTAAAGGCAAGCTAGGAATTGATTGCGTGTTTTCCACGGAACAGCTTGTTTATCCACAAAGTGATGGCACTGTCTGCGCAGCAAAAAGTACTGCAGAAGGCTCAAAAAGAATGGATTGTGCATCAGGTTTCGGGGCAGTCACCATGGTCACAGCAAGCTTTGGCTTTATTGCTGTGGCACATGCGTTGAAAAAAATGATGGCAAAAGCCCAAAGAAATGTAGAAAAAAACATTAAATAGTGAAGAGGCTATTGCGATACATAGCCTCTTTCGTTGATTAGGCTGGCGTCATTTCATTGGAAATATTTCGAATTGCCGTAATTAATGATTGAATACCATTTTGGCGAGATTCGCTGAGCTGACTGGGTAAGCCTGTTTGTTCCAACAATTCATTGAAGTCGAATTCCATAATTTCTTTCGCTGTTTTTTGCTCAATAGCCGCTAATAAAATCGCAAAAAGCCCTTTTACAACACGACCTTCACTGTCACCATAGAAATGGAAAGTTTCATCATCATTGAGTATTGCACCAATCCACACTCGGTTTTCACAGCCTTTCACTTCTTGAGTTTGTTGCTTCTCATCATCAGTTAGTGTCGGTAATTGTCTCGCTAATTGGATAAGCAAACGGTACTTATCTTCCCAGGCTTTATGTGCGGAAAACTGTTCAACTATTTCCTGAATTTTAATCTCTGTACCAAAAGGGTGCGGAGCAAGCTCATATTTAGTCGAAGTCATTAGGCTTCCTTTTTATCTTTAGTATTGATTTAGTCATTGAGTATTGAAAGTGAGCGAGTGACTGCATTAATAAGTTTATCAATATCTTGTAGGTTATTATATGGCATCACAGAGATGCGTATGCAGCCACTAATATTCAAGGCATCCATTAAAGGTTGAGCACAATGTTGCCCATAGCGTAATGCAATATGCTGTTCAGTCAAGAGCACACCTAAATCGCTATGGTGAATACTTTCAAAATTGAATGAAAGTAATGGTGAATTAGGCACACTATAACCAATAAAACCAGGAATGCGTGAGAGTTTTTTATTGGCTTGTTCGATAAGTGAGCAAGTATAAGCTTCTGCTTGTACTAAATCGATAGATTGAATCCACTCAAGAACGGCTGAAAAAGCAATAACGCCAGCAATATTAGGTGTGCCTGCTTCAAAACATTGAGGAATGGGGGCTGGCGTGAAACCTTCAAAAGTCACCTCAGTCAACATTTTTCCCCCGCCGTGCCAAGGCACCATGGCTTCTAATAATGCTGTTTTTCCATAACAAACACCGAGGCCTGTAGGGCCATACAGTTTATGGGCGGAAAAAACATAAAAGTCGATATCTTCAGCACTAACATCAATAGGGCAGTGTACAGCGCCTTGTGCGCCATCAACGATAACCAGGGCACCTATTTGGTGGGCGAGATGAGTGATTGCCGATAAGTCAGGCTGAAAGCCAGTGACGTTCGACATCTGTGTAATAGCAATGGCTTTGGTTTTGTTATTTAGCAGTGATTTTAGCGTTGCTAAACTGAGTGAGGCACCTTGTTCGATGGGCCATTTTATAATTTTAGCGCCAGTTTGCTTAGCAATTATCATCCAAGGTAATAAATTTGAATGATGTTCTATTTCGCTGACAATGATTTCATCACCTGCTCGTAAGATTGGCCGAAAATAACTCTGAGCAATCAAATTAATCGACTCGGTGGCACCTCGTGTCCAAATTATATTATTTTCACTGGCGGCATTAATAAATTTTGCCGTTCGAATACGGCCTAATTCATAGTCGCGAGTTAATTTTAATGACTCTGGTGATTGACCGCGGTAAACCGAGCTACCAGATAAGCGGTAGTAATTATTTGAAGCCTCAATCATTGCAATCGGTTTCAATGCAGTTGCTGCACTATCAAAAAATAATGTTGAGGAATTTATTGCAGGAAATAATTGGCGAAATGCGGTAGCGCTAAAATGATCCATGGGTTCTTTCTTTTTAGTCAATAATTATCTGTGTTATCTGATAGTTGTGGGTATTGTCTACAGAGATGTACATTTATCCGTACATTATTGATTATTTTTTGATTAATTTAAACTTGTCATTTTCAATCAAAACATTGAAATATTTTGTTACGTTTGGTATTACTTATTAGCAATATCAAAAGTAAATTTTCTTGGGTGATTCAGTGTATTGCACCGCAAAGTAATCCTTTTTGTTTGAGAGTTCTTTTTTAGAAAGCATAAACTGAATTATTTTCAGGAATTATCTTAAATATCTAACTTAAAGTTTTTTCGGTACACTAGTAATTATCTGTAGCTATTTGTATTTACTAAGTTAAATTTTTCATTTGTCCTAAGTAAATACCAGTAAAAAAATCAAAAAAAAGCACCGCGTTTTGGCGGTGCACTATAAAAAATCACTATGGACAGACAGGGTAAATGTACAGGAAGTGAAAAAAACAGTAGCAAAAGCTACAAAGTCTGGTTCAACCAGACAACTTGCAAACACAACATCACAACCACAAAGCCAAAAGTTTCAGAGTAACTAAACTCTGTAACTTTTCGTTCCGGCTTAGGAAGTGCGCATACTATAGGTATTTACTGGCAGATCCTCAAGGGACAAATTATAATGCTTCGGATAAAAAAAACTAATGCATAACGAGATGCCGAGTAGAAGTGATTATGTCTAAAAGATTACCGCCACTGAATGCGCTGAGAGTGTTTGACGCCGCAGCCCGTCATTTAAGTTTTACTAAGGCAGCAGAAGAATTATTTGTCACCCAAGCAGCCGTGAGTCACCAAATGAAAAGTTTGGAAGACTTTCTTGGGTTAAAGCTATTTCGTCGGCGTAATCGCTCGCTACTTCTTACGGAAGAAGGGCAAAGTTATTACCTTGATATTAAAGAAATATTTTCTTCTTTAAATGAAGCAACACGTAAGTTGCAAGCGAGAAGCGCCAAAGGTGCATTAACGGTAAGTTTATCACCCAGTTTTGCTATCCAATGGTTGGTACCTAGGCTTTCAGGGTTTAACCAAGCTTACCCAGGTATTGATGTCCGCATTCAAGCCGTTGATAGAGAAGAAGATAAACTCGCAGATGATGTGGATGTAGCGATTTTTTATGGTCGAGGAAATTGGTCTGGTTTAAGAACTGATAGGCTTTACGCTGAATATTTAATGCCAGTTTGTGCACCGTCATTAATGACAGGGGAAAACCAACTAAAAAATCCAGAAGATTTAGCAAAACATACACTGCTTCATGATTCTTCTCGAAGAGACTGGCAAGCGTATGTTAAACAGCTAGAGCTACAGAATATAGTGAATGTACAACAAGGGCCGATTTTTAGCCATAGCGCGATGGTGATTCAAGCGGCAGTACATGGACAAGGTGTTGCATTAACCAATAATGTAATGGCAAAGAATGAAATTGACGCAGGGCGTTTGGTTTGTCCCTTTAGCGAGGTGTTAGTTAGTAAAAATGCGTTTTATTTAGTTTGCCAAGAAAGCCAAGCAGATTTAGGCAAAATCGCTGCATTTCGTCAGTGGATCCTTGCGCAAGCAGCGAGTGAACAAGAAAAATTGGGTTTTATTACGGGTGACCAAGATGTGGCGCTTATTCAGTAATCAAGTATTTAAACAAAAGGTGTTACTGTGAATAGTCGTTTGATGTTAATTTTCGCTGGAATTAGTGGCTTTTTTACTGTTGCTTTTGGGGCTATTGGTTCTCATGCGTTATCGTCAATTATGAGTGTCCATCAAATGGACTGGATTGAAACTGGATTGCGTTATCAGATGTTGCACACTATTGCATTAATGGTATTAGGCGCAATTTTATTACGTAAAGTGATCCTATGGTTTTATTGGTCAGGTGTTTTTTTCTCTGTTGGGATACTTCTTTTTAGCGGTAGCCTTTATTGTATGGCCCTATTGCAGGTAAAATACTTTTCTTATTTTACGCCAATAGGGGGAGTTTGTTTCCTGATTGGTTGGTTGTTAGTAGTTATTGGCGCTATGCGTCTAAGGAAATCGGCGTCACGTAATGAGTAATAAAATTGCACTTTATTGTCGACCAGGCTTTGAAAAAGAGTGCGCAGCAGAGATTACGGATAAAGCAGGGCAAAAAGAAATTTATGGTTTTGCCCGTGTAAAAGAAAATAGTGGTTATGTCATTTTTGAGTGCTACCAAGCTGAAGATGCAGACACTCTCGCCCGTACATTGCCTTTTCGTGAGCTAATTTTTGCTCGCCAAATGATTGTGGTTGGTGATTTATTAAAAGACTTGCCACCTGAAGATCGTATCACCCCAATAGTCAATGCGCTAAGCCAACAAGTGGTGAGAGCAGGTGATATTCGGGTGGAGGTCGCAGATACCAACGAATCCAAAGAACTGATGAAGTTTTGCCGTAAATTTACGGTGCCTTTACGTAATGCGTTGCGTAAAGAAAAAATCTTACTTCCACTTGAGAATTTCAAAAGACCCGTGATCCACGTGTTTTTTATTGCACCAGGTTGCTGTTATACGGGATATTCATATACCAATAATAGCTCAAATTTTTATATGGGCATTCCGCGTTTAAAATTTCCATCAGATGCGCCCAGCCGTTCTACCTTGAAGTTAGAAGAAGCATTTCACGTCTTTATTCCTTATGAAGAGTGGGATGAGCGTCTTGCCAGTGGAATGAAAGCGGTCGATTTAGGCGCTTGCCCTGGGGGCTGGACTTATCAACTAGTGAAACGTAGCATGATGGTTCATGCGGTTGATAATGGCCCGATGGCAGAAAGTTTGATGGATACAGGGCAAGTTACTCATCACCGTGTAGATGGTTTTAAGTTTCAACCTTCATCACAAAACATCACATGGTTAGTGTGTGATATGGTTGAAAAGCCAGCAAAAGTGGCTGCATTGATGACGGATTGGTTAGCTCAAGGTTGGTGCCGCGAGGCCATATTTAACCTAAAACTGCCAATGAAAAAGCGCTATGAAGAAGTCTCACACATATTAGAAAAGATGCAGGTGCAGCTGAAAGAACGGGGTGTAAACGTGCTAATCCAAGCTAAGCAGCTTTATCATGATCGTGAAGAAGTGACTGTGCATGTGATGCGTGTTTGGTCAGCAAACCCAATGGCGCGTGAATATTATTAATTTATAAAACTAATAAGAAAGGCCACTAATTAACTCAGAGGCCTTTTTATTTTGATCAGTTGCTTATATAACGTAGCTGGTTTAAATTTCCTTGCAGTGCAATATCCGTTCTTAATGTGGCAATATCGCGGCAAATTAATGCGATTTCTTGTTGGTTAACTAGTTTTTTTTGCCATTTTTCTTCCAGTTTATCTAAATTCGCAAATAAGTTTTCGATAGAGTGATATTGCTGCAATAGTATTGCCGCACTTTTCGGGCCAATACCTGCGACACCTGGAACCTTACTGCTACTGATCCCCGCAAGTCCCCAATAATCAGGAAGTTGTTCAGGAGAAACGCCAAATTCCTTTTCGATAAAAGGAATATCTAGCCAGCGTTTTTGGAAATAATCGCGAATGCGTAGATTAGGCGAAAGCAGTTGACAGTAGCCTTTATCGGTGGAAACGATGGTAACAGTGTGCCCAGCTCCCGCGATACGCGTTGCTAACGTGGCCGCTAAATCATCAGCCTCATCCCCTACAGATTGCCAACAGTGAATGCCTTTTTCTGTAAATAAAGCCATTAGATCAGGGAGCTCAGCGTGTAAATCTTCAGGCATCGGCGACCGACCTGCTTTGTAATCAGGGAGTTTTTCATGACGCCAGCTTTGATGGCGACCTTCTTCATCAAACACCGCGACAATGTGTGTGGCATCTGTATGAGTGAGCAACTGTGATATCGCAGATAGACAGGTTTCTCCACACGGGCTTCCTTGCACCGCATGGATACGGCGTATTAAATTTAATGCATCAATAATTAATAAATGGATCATAAATACGCCATTACAGATTTATTTCACGATTTCATAGCAAGGCTCATATGCAGTGCCACCTGGCAATTTCATTCGATGTTGTTCAACAAAGCCTTGGAGTAACACATCCATACGCCTCATGAGATCGCTATCACCGTGAATTTTGAATGGGCCATGTTTTTCAATGGCTTTCATACCAAATTCCTTCACATTACCTGCAACGATACCAGAGAACGCACGGCGTAAATCTGAAGCCAATTTTTCAGGTGCTTGCCCTGGATGAAGGTTCAGTGAGGCCATGTTTTCATGTGTTGGTTCAAACGGATGCTGCAAGTCGTGCGCAATTTTAATTGACCAGTTGAAGCTGTATGCATCGCCTGTGCTACGGCGATTCTCTTTCACTTGTGGCATGCTTCTTTTCATCACACGCGCCACTTCTTGAGCATCATCGATAATGATTTGATAGTGTTTGCTCGCTTCATCCCCTAAAGTATGTCGGATAAAATCATCGAGGACTTCAAAGTATTCAGCGCTTTCTTTCGGACCCGTTAAAATAAGCGGGAGAACTTGCTCTTTATTGGCTGGATCCATCAAGATGCCCAGCAAATACAGCAGCTCTTCAGCGGTACCAACACCACCTGGAAAAATAATAATACCGTGACCTAAACGGACGAACGCTTCTAACCGTTTTTCAATGTCAGGCATAATAATTAACTCGTTAACTAATGGGTTAGGTGGCTCTGCTGCGATGATTGAAGGTTCGGTTAAGCCAATGAAACGGCTATCTTTATACTGTTGTTGGGCATGACCAACAGCTGCACCTTTCATTGGGGCTTCCATCGCACCAGGCCCACAGCCCGTACAGATATTCAGTTCACGTAAACCCAGTTCGTTACCAACTTTACGGCCATATTGATATTCAATTTCATTTATTGAGTGGCCACCCCAGCAAACTATCATGCTTGGGTCATCATCAATATGTAATGCACGAGCATTGCGTAGGATAGAGAAAATCATATTGGTGATGTGCGTGCCATTTTCCGTATCAAAATGGAGTTGCTCTTTAGCTTGGTTTATTTGCGCGTGAACGAATAAAATATCGCGTAAAACTGCAAATAAGTTAGCTTGCAAAGTACGAATAATTTTCCCGTCAACAAATGCTTTTTCTGGTGGCTCGATAAGCTCAAGTTTTACACCACGTTCACGACGTAATACGTTGATATCAAAGTCTTTGCTTTTTTCTAGTAGCTCTTTACTGCTATCAGTAAGGCTTCCAGAATGTAAAACCGCGAGTGAGCAGTTTCTAAATAACTGGTATAAATCGCTACTTGCAGTGCGTTTAAGCATGTCAACTTCAAGCTGCGAGAGTAGATCCATAGATCCTAATGGACTGATATGCGTAATCAAGTAGTACTCCTTTACCCCATGGGTTCTTGATAGGTGAATTGTACCGCAAATACACTAGTGCATTTACTTTTCAACTGTTTTTCAAGCATTTTTTAACTACATGTGTACTTATTGGCGAGCCAAACGACCAAGTTCAGGTTCAAAAATTTCATTACTACGCCATGGGTTAATGTCCAGCCCCCCGCGGCGGGTATAACGCGCGTAAACACTCAATTTTTCGGGTCTACACAGTTGCATAATGTCGTTAAAAATTCGTTCAACACACTGCTCATGAAACTCATTATGATGGCGAAACGAAACCAAATAGCGTAAGAGCGCTTCATGATTGATTTTAGGGCCATGGTAGTGGATTTGTACAGAGCCCCAGTCAGGTTGATTTGTAATCAAACAATTCGATTTTAGCAAATGACTGACTAATGTTTCTTCAACAATCGGTTCTTGAGTACAACCCGCTAGATAGTCACGATTAAACTCGTACTGTTCGATAGTAATGTCTTGCTCATCAATACACAGCCCTTTAAAGGGTAAGATTGGCTGATGAGAAAAAGCCTCTAGCTTATGAAGTGTAACGTCAACTTTGCCATTAGCACAGTGGCTTAAGTCATTTTGCAAAACGCTTCGCACATTTTCCCAAGTTTCAAAGCGAGTTTGATTAAAGCTGTTGAGATAGAGCTTAAAACTTTTAGACTCAATCAGGTTGTCACTTGTTGCATCCACACTGATTGAACCAATAGCCACTTGGGGAACGCCACTTTTATTTAGCCAAGAAAGTTCATATAAGGTCCAAATATCAGCACCATGAAATGGCAGTGAATTTGCATAAATATCCAGTGGATCACGGTTTAAGCTCCTAGGGACGGGCTGCAGTAGCGAGGCATCGTATTGGTCGTGATACGCCGTTTTTTTCCCGAGGGTTAAATTGTCAAGAGCGGGATTGTTCTGGTAGTGTGACATAGTGATCCTTATACTTCATAAACAAAATGAGGCTAAAAGGCGCAATGAGTACATTTTATTCGCCTGCAAACATCTGTCATAATACCATTTATCCATCATATTGACGTCTTTCAATTTAGGCTAGCCGTAAAAATTACGTAATTATGAATACAATACTCTCTCAAGCGTTACAGCGTTTTACTCAAAACTATATTTCAGCGTGGGAACAACAAACGGGGTTACCACCTGCATCTGTTGATTTATATGGTATTCCTTCTCCTTGTGTCGTGAGAACAGGCGAGAACTGGGTCTATTGGGAACCGCAAGCATTTCCCATTAAGGATGCACATTTAAATAAAGTCGCTACGGCATTGGATATCAGTTTACAGGACGATATTCATCACTTTTATACCACTCAGCTGGCTGGGGATATGAAAGCCACATTTCGTGATATTACCTTAAGTTTGGTACAAGTATGGAATGAAGAGGATTTTATTCGCTTACAAGAAAATTTAATTGGGCATTTAGTTACTCAAAAGCGTTTAAAGTTATCGCCAACTCTGTTTATTGCCACAATAGACTCTGAAATTGAAATGATCTCGTTGTGTAATTTGACAGGGGAGGTGATCTTAGAAAAATTTGGTAGCCAAGAGCGGCGCGTACTTTCACCAAATTTAGCGAGTTTTATTGGAGAGTTACTCCCTGTTGTTGAGCTTCAGGAGTAAGTATTTTAGGATAAATGTTGTAAGTCAGGACTTACAATTGGGTTAAGTAATTTCTCAAAGTTATTTAATTTTATTTAAATGATAATTAATTAACTTTTAATATCATGACGTTACTACCAATAATGGAAACACCGCTTTTTAAAATTAATTTTTGTTTGCTCAGCTAGGTTGTTTCATTAATAGATTTAATACATTCTTATGCCGCTGGACAGGGTAAGTTCGTTTAGCTTTTTATACATCGTAATGTATAAAAAATGAAAAAACCAAAGCGATGGACTGCTTAATAGGCAGGAACAACCTATTAAATTGTTTTATTCAACAGGATGTTGAACGACAGGATGTCGTTTTGCAGGATGCATTAAAATCTAAAATGTGATGTTAAGCCAGTCGGCCTGATTTAGGCCGGCTGGCTTTTTTTGTTATTCTAGCTTGTAATCAACGGATTGTTACTTCGTTGAGTTTGCACTGAGTGATGCAATAATTTCTTGGCTCATCGCATCACGAAGTGCTTCACGTCGACGAAATTCAGCACGACGCTGGCTTTTCACGGATTCTATATCACGAACTGGCTCTTGTAATGGAAGCTGGTACCAACCATCAGATGATAATGTTGCACTACATTCTTGCCAAAAAGTATCATAGCTCGATTTTAAATGTTGGCTCTTAATATGGCTATTGTTTGAAATGCCTTGGATTGATGTCACTTTGAAATAGGTCGCGACAGCATAAACAGCAGACATTAATAGGTTTTTGGGCCTCATACCATGCATTTGTTTGGTGATTAGGCGAACCTGCTCAACACTTTGGTCGGTTGATGGGCCTTGCAGTGAGCAAACATAGAGTTGCCCTTCAGGCCCAAAAGAAAAACTCATTAAATAGATATCATCACCCGTTTCATTACGCAGGTGTAAGGTAAGATCGCCTTCTCTTGGGTATTGAGAATAAATCAAGGTGAGCTGTGCAAAATCACCAGATTTCAGCTCAATATTTGCAACAGTTAACCCTTCACGTTTTGCCGAAAACATTTTTTCGACGGCTTTAGGGGTAAAGGTTTTTTCAATTAAATCCAGTGTATAGCTTGCTGTCAGCAATTTTTGCTTTCCACTCCAAGCTTTATGCAGATATTTATTAATTGGGCGCTCAATAAAATGGGGAACTCCGTTAATTGCAGAAGCGAGCTGAGCACTTTGATATGTCTGACACATGCCTTGGTACTGTTGATATTGCACTGAAGGGAGTTTCGCTATGCGAATTTTTCTTTTGAGCTCAACATATTTACCACTGAAGGCCTTCCATGCCTTATTTTCCTTGCGCCACTGCTTTAGTAATCCCATAGATAGACCATTTTATTGTTAATTATTTTGCTAAAATTCAATTAAAAAAACATTTCATTATATCCGTATACACCCTAACAAAACATCAACGAAACTTATTGAATTGAATTTATTATGAATAAATAAATGCAATAGAAGTAAACCCGCTTGTATATAAGACAGAACAACCCCATTTATCCGACAGAATCATTGGCAAAATTACAGTATATTTCGCAGCATAAAGGTTAAAAGGGTTAAATATGAACAAAGAACAACGCATTGTTGAAAAGCTTCGCCATCTCGAAGAGGAAATGAAATTAAAATTATTGTGGCGTGAGCATCCACCTGAACAGGATGCGTTTAAAAGTGTCGAGCCATTTTGTATTGATACGATGGAAGCACTGGAATGGCTACAATGGATCTTAATTCCACGTTTACAAGCGATTATTGACCAAGGTGGCATGTTACCTGCAAATTTTGCTATCGCGCCGTATTTTGAAGAAGCCTATAAGCACGATGAAGAAGAGCAATATGTGGCTCTTATCCAGCACTTGCGTGAGCTAGACAGCATCTTTTCAACTAATTCAAACAGGTGATTGATGTTAGAAATCATTTATCAAGATGAATATATGATTGCGGTGAATAAACCCGCAGGTATGTTAGTTCACCGCAGTTGGTTAGATAGCAAAGAAACTGTTTTTGTGATGCAAACATTGCGTGACCAAATTGGCCAATATGTTTATCCCGTTCATCGTCTCGATAGACCGACATCAGGTATTTTATTATTTGCGTTATCGAGTGACATTGCGAGGTTGCTAGCTACTCAGTTTGAAAAACATCAGTTAGAGAAAACGTATCATGCCATTGTGCGTGGCTATCTGACAGATGAGCAAACTATTGATTACCCTTTACTGGAAGAGTTAGACAAAATTGCAGACAAACATGCCACTCGGGAGCCTGTGTTACAAGAGTGCATTACCCATTGCCGTCCAATTGCGACGGTGGAATGCCCTGTGGCCATCGGTCGCTATGAAACGGCACGGTTTAGTTTAGTCGAATTAACACCACAAACAGGTCGAAAACATCAGCTCAGGCGGCATATGTCTCACTTACGTCACCCAATTATTGGGGATAGTAAACATGGTGACTTACGCCAAAATCGAGGGGTAACAGAACATTTTTCTGTGTCGCGTCTAATGTTGCACGCAAGTCAATTAAATTTAAGTCATCCTATAACAGAAGAAAATATATCTCTGGTTGCACCTTGGGATGCACAATGGATATCACTGATTGAGCAGTTTGGATGGTCAGCACAAGTCGCTAATTTAAGTATGAAAGTTATTAATCCATCAGTTTAAATAAATTTAGAGGGAGGCGTTATGTCAAAAATAGGTATCTTTGTTGGTACTGTCTATGGCAACTCTTTAGCTGTGGCTGAAATAGCACAAGAAATCTTAGAGGAACGAGGGCATGAAGTGGTTGTCTTTGACGAACCCACTCTGAATGATTGGCAATTATACAATTCAGGAAATGAAATTGCGTTAATCGTGACTTCCTCTACAGGACAAGGTGATTTACCTGACTCTATTGCACCACTTTTTAATGAAATCAATGATGTTGTTGGTTACCAACCTGATTTACGTTATGGGTTAATTGCCTTAGGTGATAGCAGTTATGAAAGTTTTTGTGGCGCTGGGTTACGTTTTGATGAAGTGCTGACCGAACAATCAGCTACGCGTATTGGTGATATTCTTTTTATTGACGCTATTGAAGTGGATGTTCCTGAAGAGTTTGCAAAACCGTGGGTTGAAGCGTGGAGTGAATTACTTTAAGTACCTGCACCGTGGAGTAACCCTTTTCGATACGAATTCAGGTGATTTCACGGCGCAGTAAATTATTTTGCAGGTCAGTTACTTACGAGTCAGTTTTTCTAAGTCAGCTTCAATTTCTGCAATTTTGTTTGAAACTACATGTTCTAAATGACGTAAGTCATCAAGGATTTTGTGTTTTAAATCAATATCAGTTTTATCTGTTTGGCAAATTTGATCAAGTTCTTCAATGGCATAGCGAAGGTTGGTGTTAATTTCGTGGATCTCTTTGAAATTATTACCACCATCCGCGATAGTTTTACGTTGGCGTGGGTATTTGAATTTTACACTTTTGGCAAAAAATTCCCCTTTGTCTTTACGGAAGTAAATTTTCAAAATATCGTTATTTGCTTCTTGGCGCAGGGTATAGCGGTCGATATCCTGAGGGTTACTAATGCCTAAACTTTTCAAATTATCGTACATGTTAGCTCGCTTAACTGTAGAGTCAGAGTCGGTGAACAGAATAATCGTGTGAACAGGCCGCAACAATACCAGTCTATTTCTCTTGTACTGTGCTATTGACCTAAAGACGTAAATAACATTAAGCCATTACGTAAATAGCATCATGATAATGAAAAATAAAATAATACAGTTTTATTGATGGTAAACGGCAAAAGTCACGAACATATTATGCGCGATTTCTCGAAATTGACCAACTTCTCTTTGCAATAAAACGGTGAAAAGAAAAAGGAGATGTGGGGGAGATAAGGGAACTTGGCCACCCGAGTTGCATACAGCGTATGCATTTCGGGATAGCTTCGTTTTACCAGATTACTGCTAAGTGATTCAAAAACAGCAGTAAAAGGTTCAGGAGGAGAAACTGTTAGAAAACTAGTTATTCATCAATAGTTCTTAATAATTCATTGATGCCAACTTTTCCGCGCGTTTTTTCATCCACTTTCTTGACGATGACTGCACAATATAAGCTGTAGTTACCCTCTTTCGACGGTAAATTGCCCGATACAACGACAGACCCCGCAGGAACGCGGCCATAAAAAATTTCGCCCGTTTCACGGTCATAAATTTTAGTGCTTTGCCCCAAATAGACGCCCATGGAAATCACCGAGCCTTCCTCGACAATGACACCTTCAACAACTTCAGAGCGTGCGCCAATAAAGCAGTTGTCTTCGATAATGGTTGGGTTCGCTTGTAATGGTTCTAACACGCCACCAATACCGACACCGCCAGATAAATGCACGTTTTTACCAATTTGCGCACAAGAGCCCACTGTTGCCCAAGTATCGACCATTGTTCCTTCATCGACATAGGCACCAATATTGACATAAGATGGCATGAGTACACTGTTCTTGGCGATATAGGCACCTTTACGAACCGCGGCAGGTGGTACAACGCGAAAACCTTCTTTTTCGAAGCGTGTTTGGTCGTAATCGGCAAATTTCATTGGTACTTTGTCGAAGTAGCGACTTTCAGCACCGTCAATCACTTGATTGTCTTGGATACGAAATGACAGTAAGACGGCCTTTTTTAACCATTGGTGAGTGACCCAGACACCTGCGATTTTTTCGGCAACACGTAGTTTACCGCTATCTAATAACGCGATAGTGTCCAAAACGGCTTGTTTAACGGGGGCTGAAACCGTATTTGGCGTGATGTTAGCACGGTCTTCAAATGCGTTTTCAATGATCGCTTGTAAATGCTGCATTGATTCTATTTCCCTCTTGAATAACATAAAAGTGAGCGTTCACCATAAAAATGTGATGAACGTTATATTTTATCCTTCGATTGTAGGGCTTCTGTCAACCTTTCTGATAACACTTGTTGCATTTTTTTATCGAGTGCTTTGTGTTCTTTATCTGCTAACACAAAGAAATCCTCTACTTTTTCGCCAATTGTGGTGATCCTCGCGCCGTATAAAGAAATTTCTAGCTGTGCAAAAATATGGCCAATTCTTGCCAGCAAGCCGGGCTGGTCTAACGCGAATAATTCCATGTAGGTACGGCGTTCATTGGTGGAGTGCAAGAAGTTGACCTTGGTAGGAACCGTAAAATGGCGCAATTTAGAGGGCAATGTACGTTGTTTCGGCAGGGAAATTTCAGGTTGCTGTACCGCCAGTAACAACATTTTGCGTATGTGGTCATAACGGTCTTTGGCGAGCGGCGAGCCATTTGGCTCAAGGACTACAAAGGTATCCATCGCCATATTGTCTTTATTGGTGAATATTTGAGCACTGTGAATGCTTAAATTGCGACGGTCTAGTTCACTGGCTACGGCGGCAAACAGATGCGATTTATCGTGACACCAAATAAAAATTTCTGTTCCACCATGTTTCGGTTGAGTGCTGATTAGCACTAAAGGCTGAGTTAAATCATGATGTAACAGGTTTTTGGCATGCCAAGCGAGTTGTGACGGGGTGTGGCGTAAAAAATAGTCGGCATGGCAGCGTGACCACAGTTTTTGCAGTTTCTCTTCATCAATTGCAAGAGGGCGAAGCAGAGATAACGCTTGATTGCGGTGATGGCGAATGCGCTCCCGTAAATCTGGCGTACTTTGCATGCCTTGGTTGAGCTGATGTTCCGTTGATAGAAAGAGTTCGCGAATTAAGCTCTGCTTCCAGCTGTTCCATAAAGTGCTATTGGTGGCGCAAATATCTGCAACCGTTAGACACATCAAATAGTTAAGTCGAGAAACCGATTTCACCTCACCTGCAAATTGCTTGATAACATCAGGGTCTTGAATATCTCGGCGTTGAGCAGTAACCGACATCAATAAGTGGTTTTTAACAAGCCATGCAGCAAGCTCAGCTTCTTTTGCTGATAAATCATGCAGTAGCGCAAAGTCATACACAAAATCAGCGCCTAAATCGGAGTGATCCCCTGAACGGCCTTTGGCGATATCATGGAAGATAGCCGCAAGGCGTAAAATCTCAGGTTGCAGCAGTTTAGGGTAAACGCTGACACACAAAGGGTGCTCGCGACGGTTTTCTTCAAGTGTAAAACTGTCGATTTTTTGTAAAACACGGATGGTGTGCTCGTCAACGGTATAGGCGTGAAACAAGTCAAACTGCATTTGCCCAACAATGTTGCTCCAAAGCGGCGTATAGGCGCTAAGTACGCTGTGCAGGTGCATGGGAACAAATGCGCCTTTAATTGCTCGTGGGTGGCGCAGAATTTTTAGGAACAACTTGCGTGCCTCAGGGATTTCACACAGTGGCACGCTCAAGTTTCGTCGAGCAAAGCGCAGTAGGCGCAATGTTGTGGAATAGATACCCGTGATATTTGGATAGCGAGCCATTTGGTAGAACATTTTTAAAATAGCGGCAGGTTGGTTGATAAATAGGTTTTCATCGATAACATCAATTAATGTGCCGCGTAATTGAAATTGTGAATCAATCGGTCGCGGTTTTTCATTTGGTTTAAGGGTTAAAATCGCTTCATCAAATAGCTGTAATAGCATTTGATTTAGCTCCCTCACGCGGCGAGTCACACGATAAAAATCTTTCATCATGCGTTCTACAGGCTGATTTTTCTCACCGACATAACCTAGTAAACGTGCAACGCTAAATTGGCGATCGAACAGTAAACGGTTATCGTGGCGCTTCACCACTAAGTGGAGCGCGAAACGAATTTTCCATAAAAAAGTGAGGCATTCTTTGAGCTCTTGGCGTTCTTCTTCAGTCAAAAAACCAAAACCAACCATCTCATCTACTGTGGTCGCACCAAAATGGCGCCTTCCAACCCAAAGTAAGGTATGAATATCCCGTAGGCCGCCAGGACTGCTTTTGATGTCGGGTTCTAAATTGTAACTGGTACTATGGTAACGCTGGTGGCGTTCTTGTTGCTCAGCAATTTTTGCCGCAAAAAAGGTGGCTGATGGCCAAAAATCATCACTGAAAATGGTTTTTTGTAGCGATAAGAAAAGGGTGATATCACCGCAAATAAGCCGTGATTCGATTAAATTGGTTGCTGTTGTTAAATCGGCATTGCCTGCTTCGATACATTCAGCAAGAGAACGGACGCTATGCCCAATATCAAAGCGTAAGTCCCACAGTAACGTGATAAATTGGCCAATTTTTGTAGCGATATCCTCGGGAAGTGGTTGTTTACTGAGAATTAAAATATCAATATCAGAAAGTGGATGGAGCTCATGTCGCCCATAGCCCCCGACAGCCACAAGGGACATATTTGCTTGTTTGTCGAATTCGAAAGCCTGCCAAAGCCTTGTCAACAAAGCATCAAGGTAATCACTGCGAACGTGAATTAAATCAACCACATTTTTACCTTGATTAAAGCTGTCTTCAAGCCAACGATCAAAATCATCAACATGTTGCCTTAAGGTAATGAGGTCAAGGTCGTGGGCAGTGAAGTGGTTTGGTGCAAGATATGTTGCAGAGGATGCCGTCATCTTTATCTTTCCGTATTGATAGCCATAAAGAAACTACGACCAGCTTACGGTTTTTTGTGAAAGATGAACAGAGGAAGAACCCTCTTAATCGAGGGTTCTTGGGGAAATTTATTCGTTAACTAAAACCGCAGAAATAAACGGCTCTTCTTCTTTACGCAGTGTGAGGATCTCACAGCCATTGTCGGTGACAACTAAGGTGTGCTCATATTGTGCAGACCAGCCGCGATCTTTGGTTTTTACCGTCCAGCCATCTTTCATCGTGCGAATACGGTGGTCGCCTGTATTAACCATCGGTTCGATGGTGAATGCCATGCCTTTTTGCAGAATGACGCCACTGTCATCTGCATCATAATGCAGCACTTGTGGCTCTTCATGGAAACCTTCGCCAATACCGTGACCGCAATATTCACGAACAACGGAGAAACTTTGTTTTTCAACGAATTCTTGAATCGCTTTACCGATGGTACGTAGGCGAATGCCAGGTTTAACCATACGAATGGCTAAATATAGGCTTTCTTGGGTGACTTGGCACAGGCGTTCGCCTTGAATAGTTGGTTTTCCAACAATAAACATCATTGAAGTATCGCCGTGGAAGCCTTCTTTAATCACGGTGACATCGATATTCACGATGTCACCGTCTTTTAGGATTTTTTCATCGCTTGGAATACCGTGGCAGATAACATCATTAACGGAAATACAAACGGATTTTGGAAAACCATGGTAGTTCAGGCATGCTGGAATTGCTTGTTGTGTATCAACAATGTGTTGATGGCAAAGTCTATCCAGCTCACCTGTGCTAACACCTGGTACCACATGCGGTGCGATCATTTCTAATACTTCGGCAGCTAAGCGGCCAGCAACACGCATTTTCTGAATATCTTCTTCAGTTTTGATAATAATAGCCATGAGTTCAGTCCATTCATGCCAGCAATGATTGATGACATGTTAAAAAATGAGAGGTTAAAATGGGTTTTTGAGACCATTTTTTAGCATTAATAACACTTATGGTAACAGCCACCGCATTTTCTGCCAACTAGCTATCGAAAGGTTCGAGAGTTGAAGTTGCTATTAGAATAAGGTAATAGAAGCGAGCGGCTTGTTCATTTTGAGCTTTTAACCGCACAAATTGCAAAAAACACCAGTAAGTGAATGAGTATCCATTATAAAAATAGGGCTTTTTCATCACATCAAAAAAGGTCTATAATTAACCCAATACGGATCACGTATTAGATAGGCGAAATGCGAACCATAAAATCCATTTTTCACGCATTTTTATGTGTGAAAAAATCAACAAAAGTTGGCTTCTAAGTTGGTTTTATGGTATAAAGCGCGCCGGCAATCCATATTATTTCTTCTCATCTTCATTGAAATGTCAACTTATGGCAGCAAAATGAGGTTTCCTGAAAAGGAAATTGGATTTGCGAAACTTAAACTCAATTGTGTATAACACACACGAATCGACACGTGCGCCGGGGTGCTCTTATGCGTTTAGACGCAGCTTTGGAGTCGGTAGTATGGGATTCGTGGAGGCATAACCCCAATTACTTAAATACAGAGGTATTAAATGGCAACTGTTTCCATGCGCGATATGTTACAAGCGGGCGTTCACTTTGGTCACCAGACTCGTTACTGGAACCCAAAAATGAAACCTTTCATTTTCGGCGCGCGTAATAAAGTTCATATCATCAACCTGGAAAAAACTGTTCCAATGTTCAACGAAGCTCTGGCTGAGTTGACTAAAATTGCTTCTCGTAAAGGCAAAATTCTGTTTGTTGGTACTAAGCGTGCTGCAAGCGAAGCCGTTCAAGAAGCTGCTAACAGCTGTGACCAATATTTCGTTAACCACCGTTGGTTAGGCGGAATGTTGACTAACTGGAAAACTGTTCGTCAGTCAATCAAACGTCTGAAAGATTTAGAAGTTCAATCACAAGACGGTACTTTCGACAAACTGACCAAGAAAGAAGCGCTGATGCGTACTCGTGAACTTGGCAAGTTAGAAAACAGCTTAGGCGGTATCAAAGATATGGGCGGTTTACCTGACGCTCTGTTCGTTATCGATGCAGACCACGAACACATTGCTATCAAAGAAGCAAACAACCTGGGTATCCCAGTATTTGCTATCGTTGATACTAACTCTGATCCAGATGGTATTGATTTCATTATCCCTGGTAACGACGATGCAATCCGTGCAATCAAACTGTATCTGGGCGCTGTAGCAAGCACCGTTCGTGAAGGTCGTTCGCAAGATCTGGCTGTTCAAGCAGAAGAAAGCTTAGTAGAAGCTGAATAATAAGGTTTTAACCTTATTAACAGGTATTGCTATACAGGTACTGCTATATGTTAGAAGGGGCCTGATTTAGGCCCCTTTTATATATGAATCAGAACTATCCACGTGGGGAAGACTCTCACGGGGAATATCGAGGAATAAATCACATGTCTGGAATTACCGCTGCATTGGTAAAAGAACTGCGCGAACGTACTGGCGCAGGTATGATGGAATGTAAAAAAGCACTTGTTGAAGCTAATGGCGACATCGAATTAGCGATTGATAACATGCGTAAATCAGGTCAAGCAAAAGCGGCTAAAAAAGCAGGCCGTGTTGCAGCTGAAGGTGTTATCCTGACTGAAGTTTTCAACGATGGTAAAACAGGTGCTCTGGTTGAGCTGAACTGTGAAACTGACTTCGTTGCTAAAGACGCAGGTTTCTTAGCATTCGGTAAAGAAGTTTTAGCTTCTGTTGTTGCTGATAAAAATGCTGACATCGACGCGCTGAAAGCAAAATTCGAAGAAGCTCGTACAACATTAGTTGCGAAAATTGGTGAAAACATCAATATTCGTCGCGTTGCTATTCTGGAAGGCGCACAAGTAGGTAGCTACCTGCACGGTGCTCGTATTGGTGTTTTAGTCGCTGGCGAAGGCGCAGACGAAGAATTACTGAAACACATCGCTATGCACATCGCTGCAAGCAAACCTGAATATGTGACTCCAGACAACGTTCCAGCTGATGTTGTTGCTCATGAGCACCAAATTCAGTTAGACATCGCAATGCAATCAGGTAAACCACGCGAGATCGCTGAAAAAATGGTTATCGGTCGCATGAACAAATTCACTGGCGAAATCTCTTTGACTGGCCAACCTTTCGTCATGGATCCAAGCAAATCTGTTGGTGACTTACTGAAAGAAAAAGGCGCTACTGTTTCTGGTTTCCTTCGTTTCGAAGTTGGTGAAGGTATCGAGAAAGTTGAAACTGACTTTGCAGCAGAAGTTGCTGCGATGAGCAAGTAATCAACTAAGGGCCGCCAATTGGCGGCTCTGTTTTATTCACGTTTCTTTCAAGTAAACAAACATGAGTTAGCGGGTATGAGAGACCATCAAGGTTATCTTTTGGCTTGAAATATTACGTGGGTAATTAAGGTTTAAAAATCTATTCAAATTTAGGTATGTAGAACCTGTGTGTTCTGCGTATGTTACCCCAATAAATAATCTGTTAGGACAGAACACCATGGCTACCAATGCAAAACCCGTTTATCAGCGTATTCTGCTTAAATTAAGTGGCGAAGCCTTACAAGGCGCAGAAGGTTTTGGTATCGATGCTAGCGTTTTAGATCGTATGGCTCAGGAAATCAAAGAACTCATAGAACTGGGTATACAGGTCGGTGTGGTTATTGGCGGTGGTAACCTGTTTCGTGGTGCTGGTTTGGCACAAGCTGGTATGAACCGTGTTGTCGGTGACCACATGGGTATGTTAGCCACGGTGATGAACGGACTCGCTATGCGCGATGCTTTGCACCGTGCTTATGTGAATGCAAGACTGATGTCTGCTATTCCATTAAACGGCGTCTGTGATAATTACAGCTGGGCGGAAGCCATCAGCTTGCTACGTCACGGCCGTGTTGTTATTTTTTCTGCGGGAACAGGTAATCCATTCTTTACAACAGACTCTGCAGCGTGTTTACGCGGTATTGAAATTGAAGCGGATGTTGTGTTAAAAGCCACAAAAGTTGATGGCGTCTATTCAGCTGATCCAGCAAAAGACCCTGATGCTGTATTATATGAAAACCTGAATTATCAAGAGGTTTTGGAACGTGAATTAAAAGTGATGGACTTAGCTGCCTTCACATTAGCTCGCGATCATAACTTACCAATTCGTGTTTTCAATATGAATAAACCAGGTGCATTACGCCGTGTTGTCATGGGCGAAAACGAAGGTACTCTGATTTCTCACAACTAATACTCAGAGACATAGCCTGAGTTTAAATGTATTATCTAAGATAAATTCAGACAATTTAAGCGAGGTCGCATTGCGGCCTTTAATAATCAGTTCTTAAGGGTTGAAAACGTGATTAACGAAATCCAAAAAGATGCTCAAGACCGTATGGAAAAGAGCCTTGAAGCATTCAAAAACCAAATCAGCAAAGTTCGTACAGGCCGTGCATCTCCAAGTTTATTAGATGGTATCACTGTTGAATATTATGGCTCAGCGACACCATTGCGCCAATTAGCTAACGTGACGGTTGAAGATTCACGTACATTAGCTATTTCTGTTTTTGACCGTAGCATGTCACCTGCGATTGAAAAAGCGATTATGGCGTCTGATTTAGGCTTGAACCCATCTTCTGCTGGCACTGTTATCCGTGTTCCGCTTCCTCCGTTAACGGAAGAACGTCGTAAAGACTTAATTAAAGTGGTTCGTGGTGAAGCGGAGCAAGGTCGTATCGCTGTTCGTAACGTGCGTCGTGACGCTAATGACAAAGTAAAAGCGCTGCTAAAAGATAAAGAAATTAGTGAAGATGATGAGCGTCGTTCACAAGATGACATTCAAAAGCTGACTGATAGCTACATCAAGAAAGTTGATGAATCATTAGCGCAAAAAGAAGCAGAATTGATGGAGTTTTAATCCATTATGATGATAAAGCCACCAATGCAAACTGTAAAAGTGTGCGTTAGCGTGGCTTTATTATTTTTCGTACCCATTAAAAAATCCTTTCTTATCACTAAGCTGATATAATCTCAGTATTGAATTAATACAGAGTATCCGATCACTATGAAACGTCTGACAGTCCTGGGTTCAACAGGTTCAATTGGTACTAATACACTTTCTGTTGTTCGTCAAAATCCTGAAAAATTCCAAGTTCTTGCCCTTGTTGCAGGTAAAAATGTTGCCGAAATGGCAAAGCAGTGTCTTGAGTTTAATCCGAAATATGCCGCCATGGCGGATGAGTTATCGGCGAAGGCATTACGGACAATTTTATCTGAGAATAATAACAAAACAGAAGTGTTGTCGGGCAAGCAAGCAGCAATTGACCTTGCAGGCCTTGACGAGGCAGACCAAGTAATGTCAGCAATCACGGGTGTTGCTGGGCTATTACCCACCTTGGCGGCGATCCGCAAAGGTAAAAGAATATTATTAGCGAATAAAGAGTCTTTAATTACCAGTGGCCGCTTATTCTTTAATGAGATTCGACAACATAATGCCTCAGTCTTTCCAATTGATAGTGAGCATAATGCTATCTTCCAAAGTTTACCTGAAATTATTCAGCTCAACTTAGGTTTTGCTGATTTAACGGCTTCAGGTATTTCCAGTATTGTTTTAACAGGCTCAGGTGGCCCATTTAGAGATACACCACTATCGCACTTTGATAACGTGACGCCAGATGAAGCGTGTAATCACCCGAATTGGTCGATGGGTCGTAAAATATCAGTTGATTCAGCGACTATGATGAATAAAGGGCTAGAATATATTGAAGCCTGTTATTTCTTCAATGCAAATGCTGATCAGATGGAAGTGATTATTCACCCGCAATCGGTGATCCACTCAATGGTGAGATATCGTGATGGCAGTGTCATCGCACAGCTTGGTACCCCTGATATGCGCACCCCAATTTCGTATAGCATGGCTTACCCACAGCGTATTATGTCAGGCGCAAAACCGCTTGATTTCTCTAGCCTTTCATCGTTAACATTTGTGCAACCTGATTATCAGCGCTACCCTTGTTTGAAACTTGCTATTGATGCGTGTCATCAAGGGCAAGCAGCGACAACAGCACTGAATGGGGCAAATGAAATGACGGTAGCGGCGTTCCTTGAAGGGAAAATTCGTTTTACAGATATCGCGAAAATTAATCACAAAATCCTAGAAAACCAAGTTTTTTCTGAACCTGTTTCTATTGAAGAGGTCTTAGAAATCGATGAATGTGCACGTCGTGATGCGATAAAAATAATCGCTCAGACAGTTTAAGCTTGGTATGTGATTTATTTAGTTGCTGATAACCATAATTTATCTTTAATATGTGATGCGTTTAAAAAAAGAAAGATAACCTAGTATTTAGCAGAGAATTAAGGATGTGTCTTATCAGCAAACTTAATAATAGTGGTTATTATTGAGTGGTATTCTCAAAGCGGTACTTACAAGGATTAACATTTAATGAACTCTAGTGGTGAAAATCTCTCTGAATCGATGATGCCTAAGCATGTCGCTATCATTATGGATGGTAATGGGCGATGGGCAAAACAGAGAGGAAAACTCAGAATAACAGGCCATAAGGCAGGTGTTGAATCTGTACGTAATTCTGTGCGTTTTGCGGTAAAACATAAAATCAGCTCGCTCACGCTTTATGCATTTAGCAGTGAAAATTGGCGAAGGCCTGAAAAAGAAGTCAGTTCGTTGATGGAATTATTCGTTTTTGCACTCGATAATGAAGTCAAAAACCTACACAAGAACAATGTTAAATTAAAAGTGATAGGGGATATTGACCGCTTTAGCGAGCGTCTTAGAAAACGCATTGATAAAGCAGAAGCATTGACGCAAAACAATACAGGCTTAATATTAAATATTGCAGCGAACTATGGTGGGCGCTGGGATATCGCCAATAGTGTGAAGCAAATCTTTGCAAAAGTGCAAAGTGGTGAGCTGTCTATTGATGATATCAGTGAAGACTCTATTAATAACTCAATCTGTATGCATGACCAAGAGAATGTCGACTTAGTCATCAGAACAGGGGGAGAACATCGAATTAGCAACTTCCTATTATGGCAAGTCGCTTATGCGGAATTTTATTTCACCAACGTTTTGTGGCCAGATTTTGATGAAATGGTGTTTCAGGATGCGGTTGATGCATTTAGTAAGCGCGAGCGTCGTTATGGTGGGGCTGAATCAGATGACGAACTCGTCAAAGAATAGGGGATAGATGTGCTGAAATATCGTTTGCTTACTGCGATAGTATTGATACCAATTGTTATTGCGGCGTTGTTTTTTCTTTCTCCAGCGAATTTTGGTTTAGTTGTGATTGCTGTTTCTGCACTAGGTGCTTGGGAATGGGCACAATTTGCAGGATGGCACTCACAGGTTAAACGAATTAGCTTAGCAGTTGTTTTTGCTGCAATATTACTTGCAATACAATTTTCAATCCCTGACATCACGGTATTATCCAATGCGCCAATGATCCTTTATGGACTATGGGCAGGGCTGGTCTGGTGGGTTGTTGCTATTATCCTTGTTGTCACTTATCCAGCATCAGCGTCATGGGGTAAATCTGTTATTATTCGCTTATTATTTGGGGTATTAACCATAATCCCTTTCTACTGCGGAATGATGGCACTACGTACCGTGGGCTACCAGAATGACACCGCTATTGGTGCATGGTGGCTACTGTATGTCATGTTATTGGTATGGGGGGCAGACTCTGGTGCTTATGCCTTTGGTCGTACGATTGGTCGTAATAAAATGGCCCCAAAAGTCTCGCCAGGCAAAACGTGGGAAGGCCTCGTTGGTGGTTTAATCACAGCTGGGATTATTTCTTGGGTATTTAGTGCATATGCACCAATCCCTGCTATGCCAGATTATTTGCTAGTGACTTCAATTATTGTTGTTGTAGTATCTGTATTTGGCGATTTAACGGAAAGTATGTTTAAGCGCCAATCTGGTATTAAAGATAGTAGCCATTTAATCCCTGGTCACGGTGGTATCCTTGACCGTATTGATAGCTTAACTGCAGCAATTCCAGTGTTTGCTGGGCTGAATTTGTTAATTTTTAACGGCTTTGGGCTGTAGGAAGATAAATGGGATTTATTTGGAGCTTAGCGGCATTTATTATTGCAATTGGTGTGCTGATAACCGTACACGAATTTGGCCATTATTGGGTTGCACGTCGCTGTGGCGTTTATGTTGAGCGTTTCTCCATTGGCTTTGGTAAAACGTTGTGGCGTAAAGTAGATAAACACGGTACTGAGTTTGTCCTTGCGTTAATCCCGCTGGGCGGTTATGTCAAAATGTTGGATGAACGTGTTGGTGACGTTTCTCCTGAACGCCGACATGAAGCATTTAACAATAAAACGGTAGGGCAACGTGCGGCAATTATTAGTGCTGGCCCAATTGCGAACTTTTTGTTAGCTATTGTTGTCTACTGGATAGTCTTTATGATTGGTGTTCCTTCTGTTAAGCCAGTTATTGAGGATATAAAACCTGGTTCGATTGCAGCAGTTGCGAATTTTGAACCCAAAATGGAACTAAAATCCATTGATGGTATCGAAACACCTGATTGGAATTCGGCGCGCTTAGCATTAGTTGGCAAAATAGGTGATCGCGAGTTAACTGCGCAAGTGTTGCCACAAGGGTATAGTGAACCCATAACCAAAACAGTTGATTTAACTGACTGGAAATTTGATCCTGAAAAGCAAGATCCGATTTTGTCACTGGGTATTATGCCAGTTTCAGTCAGAATTGACCCTGTGATTCAAAAAGTAACAGCGGGTCAAGCTGGTGAACGCGCGGGCTTAATTCCAGGCGATAGAATTGTGAGTGTTAACGGTGAGGAACTTGGGTATTGGAATCCTGTGACTCGAATTATTCGTATGAATCCGGGAACACCGTTAAAATTAGAAATTGAACGTTCTTCACAACGTATTTCACTCACCTTAACGCCAGACAGCCAAGATGGGCAGCGTGGTGAGAAAATTGGATTTGCGGGGGTGGAACTTTCAGTGTTACCGTTGGCAGATGAATATAAAATGGTTCAGCAATACGGGCCATTTTCTGCGTTTTACCAAGCAAGTGATAAAACGTGGCAGTTGATGAAGCTAACGGTCAACATGATGGGTAAATTAGTTGTTGGGGATGTCAAACTCAATAACTTAAGCGGTCCGATATCTATCGCGAAAGGAGCGGGGGTATCAGCCGAATCAGGCTTGGTATATTATTTGATGTTTATTGCGCTTATTAGCGTGAATTTAGGTATCATCAATCTGTTTCCATTGCCTGTTTTAGATGGGGGGCATTTGCTCTTCTTATTAATTGAAAAAATTAAGGGAAGTCCAGTGTCTGAGCGAGTACAAGACTTTAGTTTTCGGATAGGTGCAATGGCATTGATTCTGTTAATGGGACTTGCACTTTTTAATGATTTCTCTCGCTTCTAATTTTGTAAGCTGGGGACCAGTAAGGAATACGCATAACAACGATGGCGATGAAAAAGTTGCTCATAGCGTCGCTGCTTCTAGGCAGCGCCACTGCATACGGTTCAGACGGATTCGTAGTTAAAGACATTCGTTTCGAAGGTCTACAACGCGTCGCCGTTGGTGCAGCATTATTGAACATGCCAGTTAGGGTTGGTGATTCGATTGATAACGACGATATCAGTCGTTCGATTCGTTCACTATTTTCAACGGGTAACTTCGAAGATGTTAGGGTCCTGCGTGATGGAAACACGCTGATCGTTCAAGTTAAAGAGCGGCCAACCATCGCAAGCATCACGTTTACAGGTAATAAATCTGTTAAAGACGATATGCTCAAGCAGAACTTGGAGGCTTCAAATATTCGCGTAGGTGAGGCACTTGACCGCACGACAATCGCGAATATTGAAAAAGGCTTAGAAGACTTTTACTACAGTGTGGGTAAATACAACGCGACAGTGAAAGCCGTTGTGACGCCATTACCGCGTAATCGTGTGGATTTAAAATTTGTATTCTCCGAAGGTGTTTCTGCGCAAATTCAGCAGATTAACATTGTGGGGAACAAAAACTACACGACTGCTGAATTGGTTAACAAGCTGCAATTACGTGATGATGTCCCATGGTGGAACCTTGCGGCTGACCAAAAATATCAGAAGCAAAAACTGGCAGGTGATTTAGAAACGCTGCGCAGTTTCTATCTTGATCGCGGTTATGCACGCTTTAATATTGACTCAACACAAGTCAGTCTGACCCCAGACAAAAAAGGTATTTACATCACGATTAACATTACTGAAGGCGACCAGTACAAAATTTCTGGCGTTGAAATTAATGGTAATACGGCTGAACATTTAAATGAAATCAAAGAGCTGATCACAATTACACCAGGTGAGTTATACAATGGTGCGCAAGTGACGCGGATGGAAAACCAGATCAAAGAATTGTTTGGTCGTTATGGTTATGCCTATCCACGAGTGATGACTCAGCCTGAAATTAACGACACCGATAAAACAGTTAAATTACATCTGAACATTGATGCAGGTAACCGTTTCTACGTTCGTGAAATTCGTTTCCAAGGTAATGACACCAGTAAAGATACTGTCCTACGTCGCGAAATGCGTCAAATGGAAGGAGCATGGCTGGGGAATGACCTTGTCGAGCTTGGTAAAGAACGTCTGAATCGTACAGGGTATTTTGAAACTGTTGATGTTGAAACTCAGCGTGTGCCAGGCAGCCCTGATCAAGTTGATGTTATCTATAAAGTTAAAGAACGTAATACAGGCTCGATGAACTTCGGTATCGGTTTTGGTACAGAAAGTGGCGTGAGCTTCCAAGTCGGTGTTACACAGGATAACTGGTTAGGTACAGGTAACGCGGTTGGTATCAACGCAAGTAAAAATGACTATTCAACTAACGTTGAGTTCTCCTTTACTGACCCTTACTTCACTGTTAATGGTGTGAGCTTGGGTGGTCGTATTTTCTATAACGACTTTAGCGCGAAAGATGCTGACCTGTCTGGCTATAACAACAAAACGTATGGCTTAGATAGTTTCTTAAGCTTCCCATTCAATGAAAATAACTCTTTCCGTGTGGGAGCGGGTTATGTTCATAACAAACTATCTGATATGCGTGCGCAAGCTGCGATGTGGGATTACCTTGATTCTATGGGTAAAAATCCACCAATCACAGAAAATGGCCGTAATAAAGAAAGTTTTGATGCGGATGACTTTACGCTTAACTTAGGCTGGACATACAACTCGTTAAACCGTGGTTTCTTCCCAACTTCAGGTAATAAAACGAATGTCTCTGGTAAAGTGACTGTTCCTGGCTCCGATAACGAATACTATAAACTGCGCTTTGATACCGCCCAATACTACCCATTGAATGAAGATGAAACGTGGGTGGTTCTAGGCCGTGCTCAAGCGGGATATGGTGATGGTATCGGCAGCAAGCAAATGCCATTCTATGAAAACTTCTATGCGGGTGGTTCAAGCACTCTCCGTGGCTTCCGTTCGAATAATATTGGTCCAAAAGCTGTTTATCTGAAGAAAGTTAACGGAAAAGATGGCCCTGAGCCAGGAAGCCCATCGAGTGATGCAGTAGGTGGTAACGCCATGTATGCAGCATCATTTGAGTTAATTACCCCTACACCGTTCCTCGATGAGAAATATTCGAACTCGGTTCGTACCTCTCTTTTCGTTGATGCGGGTACGGTATGGGACACTAATTGGAATAGTATTCCTGCTGCTTGGCGTGCAGGTATGCCTGACTATGGTAAGGCAAGTAACGTCCGTGCTTCTGCGGGTGTGGCTTTACAGTGGATGTCCCCACTTGGACCACTGGTCTTCTCTTATGCGCAGCCGATTAAGGACTACGAAGGGGATAAATCAGAACAGTTCCAATTTAATATTGGTAGAACGTGGTAATCTATTCCTGTTTCTATCTATGAAGGCTCCCATAATTTTATGGGGGCAACCAAAATTTCCAACCATACATATGGGCTAAGGAGTTTAGTGTGAAAAAATTGTTGTGTGCAGCGGGTGTGAGTATTGCTTTAGCAATGTCTGCGGGGGCTTATGCTGAAAAAATCGCTATCGTAAACGTTGGTGAAATTTTCCAAAATATGCCTGCGCGTGAAGCCGTTGCTAAACAGCTTGAAAGCGAATTCAAAAGCCGTGCAACTGAATTGCAGAATTTGGAAAAAGACCTGCAATCGCGCGTAGAAAAACTGCGTCGCGATGGTGCTACCATGAAGCAAAGCGAGCGCGAAAAGCTTGAATCCGAACTCATGACTAAACGTGACACTTTTGCTGAAAAAGCGCAGAAATTTGAAGAAGACAACCGTCGTCGTCAAGGTGAAGAGCGTAATAAGATTTTAACTCGTATTCAGGACTCTATTAAGTCTGTTGCCGCTAAAGAAGGCTACGATGTCGTTATCGATGCAAACGCAGTTGCGTATGCAAAAGATAGCATCGACATCACGAGTCAGGTTCAAAAACAGGTTAAATAATAGATGTCTTCAATTCGATTGGCTGACCTTGCTCAGCAGTTGAATGCACAATTACATGGTGATGGCGATACCGTCATCACCAGTATTGCGCCTATGCATTCAGCGAATAATCAACAGATAACTTTTTTATCTGATAGCCGTTACAGCGATAAATTGGCCGATTGCCAAGCTGCCGCGGTGGTCCTCACAGCAAAAGATCTCGAATCCTGCAAAGTAGCAGCACTGGTTGTTGATAACCCGTACTTAGCCTATGCACGGATGGCTCAAATCATGGATACCACGCCAAGCCCGGCAGAAGATATTCATGCATCCGCAGTGATTGCAAGTGATGCAACACTCGGTAAAAATATTGCAATTGGCGCAAATGCCGTTATCGAAAGTGGTGTTGTACTGGGTGATAACGTGGTGATTGGCGCAGGTTGCTTTGTGGGTAAAAACACGCGTATTGGGGCAGGCACCCGTTTATGGGCAAATGTCAGCGTTTACCACAATATTGAAATTGGCGAACACTGCTTAGTGCAATCTGGTACTGTGATCGGGTCAGATGGCTTTGGCTATGCAAATGATCGCGGTAATTGGATCAAAATCCCGCAATTAGGCACAGTGATCATCGGCGATCGCGTTGAGATCGGCGCAAGTACAACAATTGACCGGGGCGCACTCGACAATACAGTGATAGGTAATGGGGTTATTATCGATAACCAGTGCCAAATTGCACATAATGTCATTATTGGTGATAATACCGCAGTTGCTGGTGGTGTAATTATGGCTGGCAGCTTAAAAATCGGTCGTTACTGTATGATTGGTGGCGCGAGTGTGATCAATGGCCATATGGAAATTTGCGATAAGGTCACAGTAACGGGAATGGGAATGGTCATGCGTCCTATCACTGAACCAGGTGTTTACTCTTCAGGCATCCCTTTACAACCTAATAAAGTTTGGCGTAAAACAGCTGCTTTAGTCTTAAGTATCAATGAGATGAATAAGCGCCTGAAAAATGTTGAACGTGAATTAGATAGCCAAAATCAAAAAAATCAGTAATCATTTTGTAATTCAGGCTAAAATAGTTATCTGAGTTACGTTTTCCGGCCTGCCAGTTAACCTAATTTAAGGTTAAAGCAGGCCGATTCGTTAATAATAATCGTATTAATAGACAGGAAGAGTATTTCGATGAGTGATAATCATACTCTGAATATTGAAGAAATTTTAGAGCTCCTTCCACACCGTTACCCATTCCTTTTGGTTGACCGTGTATTGGATTTTGAAGAAGGCAAATCTTTGCGTGCAGTTAAAAATGTTTCCTTCAACGAGCCATTTTTCCAAGGGCATTTCCCTGGTAAACCAATTTTCCCTGGTGTTTTAATTTTAGAAGCGATGGCGCAAGCAACGGGTATCCTTGCATTTAAAAGCGTTGGAAAATTAGAGCCAGGTGAACTGTATTATTTTGCAGCGATAGACAATGCACGTTTTAAACGTCCTGTTCTACCTGGGGACCAAATGGTCTTAGAAGTTGAATTTATTAAAGAACGTCGCGGAGTCGCACGTTTTAAAGGCGTTGCAAAAGTTGATGGAGAAGTGGCCTGCGAAGCAGAAATGATGTGCGCCCGTCGCCGTGAGGTCTGATATGATTGACAATACTGCCTATATCCATCCTTCCTCCATTGTTGAAGAGGGTGCGATTATTGGAGCCAATGTGCGTATTGGCCCTTTTTGTTATATTGGCGCGAATGTTGAAATTGGCGAAGGCACTGAGCTGAAATCTCACGTTGTTGTTAATGGCCATACTAAAATTGGCCGCGATAATGTCATTTTCCAGTTTGCTTCAATTGGTGAAATTAACCAAGACTTGAAGTACCAAGGCGAACCAACTCGTGTTGAAATTGGTGATAGAAACCGCATTAGAGAAAGCGTAACGATCCACCGTGGTACCGTCCAAGATACTGGCCTAACAAAAGTGGGTGACGATAACCTATTGATGGTTAACGTGCATATAGCTCACGATTGTATCATTGGTAATCGCTGCATTATTGCAAATAACGGAACCCTTGGTGGCCATGTCACGTTAGGCGATTACGCGATTATAGGTGGCATGACTGCGGTTCATCAATTTTGTAAAATTGGTGCTCATGTTATGGTTGGTGGTTGCTCTGGTGTGGCGCAAGATGTACCTCCTTATGTTATCGCACAAGGTAACCATGCAACACCATTTGGCTTAAACCTTGAAGGTTTAAAACGTCGTGGTTTTGAAAAAGAATCACTTCATGCTATTCGTAATGCATACAAGACGTTGTATCGTTCAGGTAAATCATTAGAAGAAGCACGTGAAGAAATCGCAGAAGCGGCAAAAGTAAACGAACATGTTAAAGTGTTTAGTGATTTCTTAGAAGATTCTGCACAATCTAAGCGTGGTATTATCCGTTAATCACAAGGTAATGTGCTTAACGTGACTAGGCCTTTATTAAGGAGCGAATTTCGGTGATTGATAACCGTCCACTTACTATTGGCCTTGTTGCTGGAGAGACATCTGGTGATATTCTCGGTGCGGGGCTTATTCGTGCACTTAAAGAACAAGTGCCTAATGCGCGCTTTGTTGGTGTGGCAGGTCCGTTGATGCAAGCTGAAGGCTGTGAAGCTTGGTACGAAATGGAAGAATTAGCCGTGATGGGAATTGTTGAAGTTCTCGGCCGGTTACCTCGCTTATTATCCATTCGTAAAGACTTGACCCAGCGTTTTACGCAGTTACAACCCGACATTTTTGTTGGAATTGACGCCCCTGATTTTAACATCACTCTAGAGGGGCGCTTAAAAGCGAAAGGCATTAAAACTATTCATTACGTTAGCCCTTCCGTTTGGGCATGGCGCCAAAAACGCGTATTTAAAATTGGTCGCTCCACTCATTTAGTCTTAGCATTTTTACCCTTCGAAAAAGCGTTTTACGATCGTTTCGATGTACCTTGTCGCTTTATTGGCCACACGATGGCGGATGCGATCCCGTTGAACCCAGATAAACTTGCTGCGCGAGAACGCCTCGGCATTCCCGAAAATGCAAAATGCCTCGCATTATTGCCTGGAAGTCGCCATTCAGAGGTCGAAATGTTGAGTGCCGATTTTTTACAAACGGCGCAAATACTCCAACAACGCTTCCCTGATTTGCACATTGTGGTACCGTTAGTTAATGTAAAACGCCGTCAGCAATTTGATACCATAAAAGCCACTGCTGCGCCTGAATTATCTGTGCATATTTTAGATGGGCAAGCCCGTGATGCGATGATAGCGGCGGATGCTACGCTGTTAGCATCGGGAACCGCAGCCCTAGAGTGCATGCTAACTAAATGTCCTATGGTGGTTGGTTACCGAATGAAACCATTCACTTTTTGGCTTGCTAAGCGCTTAGTCAAAACCCCGTATGTTTCCTTGCCAAATCTGCTTGCTGAAAAAGAAATTGTCAAAGAACTGCTGCAAGAAGAGTGTCAGCCAGAAAAACTGGCGCAGGAACTGCTTCCATTACTGGAAGGGGGGAAGCGAGTTGATGAATTAAAAGAAACTTTTTTACATCTGCATCAACTCATTCGTTGTGATGCAGATAAACAAGCTGCACAAGCAGTACTCGATTTGGTTAGAAATTAATGGAATTTATATATCCTAAAGCCAACTTAATTGCTGGCGTTGATGAAGTCGGACGCGGGCCATTAGTGGGAGCAGTAGTCACCGCTGCGGTGATCCTTGACCCGAATAACCCGATTGCAGGGCTCGCCGACTCTAAAAAAATCAGCGAAAAGAAACGTGAGAAACTGTTCGACGAAATTAAAGAAAAAGCGTTGTGCTGGTGTATTGGTCGTGCAGAACCTGAAGAAATTGATAAAATAAATATATTACATGCGACGATGTTAGCCATGCAGCGTGCCGTTGCAGGGTTATCTATCGTTCCTGAATTTGTTTTAATTGATGGCAATCGCTGCCCTGAACTGCCAATGCCTTCACAGGCGGTGGTCAAAGGCGATAGCCTTGTGCAAGAAATAAGCGCAGCATCCATTTTAGCGAAAGTGGTACGGGATAGGGAGATGGTTGAGCTGGACAAAGCATTTCCAGAATATGGCTTTGCAAAGCATAAAGGCTACCCAACCGCATATCACTTAGAAAAATTGGCGCAGTATGGTGCAACCGAATTCCATCGTAAAAGCTTTGCTCCTGTGAGACGAGCTTTAGACAGTCAAAAATAGGTATTTAATCGATGGCATCACCTCGTTTTATTCATTTGCGTGTGCACAGTGACTACTCAATGATTGATGGGCTCGCTAAAACAGGCCCATTAGTCAAAAAAGTCGCGGCGATGGGCATGCCTGCCTTTGCAATTACGGATTTTACTAACCTTTGTGGGTTAGTCAGATTCTACGGTGCTGCTCATGGTGCAGGGATCAAGCCGATCATCGGCGCTGATTTTTATGTTGAAAGTGAGTTATTAGGCGATGAAATCTCTCACCTAACCGTTCTCGCTCGCAATAATGAAGGGTATCAAAACCTGACTCTGCTGATTTCAGAAGCTTACCAAAAAGGTTATGGTGCAATTGGGCCAACGATTAAGCGTGAGTGGCTAGCAAAGCACAAAGATGGGCTTATTTTGCTCTCTGGTGGGCGTAAAGGGGATGTCGGGCAATTTCTCTTGCGCGGCAACCAAGCTCTTGTAGACGAATGTCTTGAATTTTATGAAACGCATTTTCCAGGTTGTTATTACCTTGAGTTAGTGAGAACAGGCCGCCCCGATGAAGAAAGCTATCTTCATGCTGCCGTCGAATTGGCGACAAAAAAAGGTTTACCCGTCGTTGCGACTAATGACGTCTGCTTTATTGAAAGCAGCGATTTTGATGCCCACGAAATTCGTGTCGCCATCCATGATGGATTTACGCTTGCCGACCCAAAAAGACCAAAAAACTATAGCCCTCAGCAATACTTACGTACAGAAGAAGAAATGTGCGAGCTTTTTGCCGACATTCCTGAAGCATTAGAGAACAGTGTAGAGATTGCTAAGCGTTGTAACGTGACTATTCGTCTTGGTGAATACTTCTTACCACAATTCCCGACAGGGGATATGAAAACCGAAGATTTCTTGGTTATGCGGTCAAAAGAAGGGCTTGAAGAACGCCTTGAATTTTTATTCCCTGACGAAAAAGTGCGTGCAGAGAAACGTCCTGAATATGATGAGCGTCTGGACATTGAACTTAATGTTATTAACCAAATGGGCTTCCCTGGTTACTTCTTGATCGTGATGGAATTTATCCAATGGTCAAAAGATAACGGTGTTCCTGTTGGGCCTGGAAGGGGGTCTGGTGCGGGGTCATTAGTGGCTTATGCCCTTAAAATAACTGATCTTGATCCATTAGAATTTGACTTACTGTTTGAGCGTTTCTTGAATCCTGAGCGGGTTTCAATGCCTGACTTTGACGTCGACTTCTGTATGGAAAAACGTGACCAAGTTATTGATCACGTGGCTCAAATGTATGGTCGTGATGCGGTATCACAAATTATTACCTTCGGTACGATGGCGGCAAAAGCGGTTATTCGTGACGTAGGGCGTGTCCTTGGGCATCCTTATGGCTTTGTGGATAGAATTTCTAAATTAGTTCCTCCTGATCCAGGAATGACATTAGAAAAAGCTTTTGAAGCTGAGCCTCAGCTTCCTGAAATTTACGAAGCAGATGAAGAAGTTAAAGCGTTGATTGATATGGCGCGAAAACTTGAAGGGGTGACTCGAAACGCAGGTAAACACGCTGGTGGTGTGGTTATCGCACCAACAAAAATTACTGATTTTGCCCCACTGTATTGTGATGCAGAAGGGAATAACCCCGTTACACAATTCGACAAAAACGACGTTGAATATGCTGGGTTAGTGAAATTCGACTTCCTTGGTTTACGGACGTTAACGATCATTAACTGGGCGTTAGAGATGATTAACGCTCGTCGAGCTAAGAAAAACTTAGAACCAATTGATATTGCAGCGATCCCATTATACGACCAAAAAAGTTTTGATATGCTGCAACGTTCTGAAACCACGGCGGTGTTCCAGTTAGAATCCCGTGGAATGAAGGACTTAATTAAGCGGTTACGTCCTGACTGCTTTGAGGACATGATCGCTCTGGTCGCGTTATTTCGCCCTGGTCCTTTGCAATCAGGCATGGTAGATAACTTTATCGACCGTAAACATGGCCGTGAAGAGATTTCATACCCTGATGTACAGTGGCAACATGAATCGTTAAAACCTGTTCTTGAGCCAACTTATGGTATTATTTTATACCAAGAGCAAGTTATGCAGATTGCGCAGGTTCTGGCGGGTTATACTCTTGGTGGCGCGGATATGCTGCGCCGAGCCATGGGTAAAAAGAAACCAGAAGAGATGGCGAAGCAGCGCTCTGTTTTTGAAGAAGGCTCAATCAAAAACGGTGTTGATGGCGAACTGTCGATGAAAATCTTTGACTTGGTAGAGAAATTTGCTGGTTATGGGTTTAACAAATCGCATTCCGCAGCATATGCATTGGTTTCTTACCAAACACTGTGGTTAAAAGCACACTATCCTGCTGAATTTATGGCCGCGGTAATGACCGCAGATATGGATAATACAGAAAAAGTCGTTGGTTTAGTTGATGAATGCTGGCGAATGGGCTTGAAGGTATTACCGCCAGATATCAATAGTGGCCTTTATCACTTCCATGTGAATGATGAAGGTGAGATAGTTTACGGAATTGGTGCCATCAAAGGGGTAGGGGAAGGCCCAATTGAAGCCATCGTCGAAGCTCGCCAACAAGGCGGGATTTTCAAAGAAATTTTTGACCTTTGCGCCCGTGTTGATATTAAAAAAATTAACCGCCGCGTGATGGAAAAGTTGATCATGGCAGGGGCGTTTGATCGATTAGGCCCTCACCGTGCGGCTTTGATGTCTTCTCTTGAGGATGCACTTAAAGCCGCTGATCAACATGCGAAAGCTGAAGCGATTGGCCAAGCAGATATGTTTGGGGTATTAGCTGAAGCGCCAGAGCAAGTGGAAAGCTCGTACGCAAGCGTGCCAAAATGGCCAGAACAAGTGGTGTTGGATGGGGAAAGGGAAACCCTAGGCTTATATTTAACAGGCCACCCAATAACGCGATACTTGAGTGAAATAGAACGCTATACTAATGGCCTTAGATTAAAAGATGTGAACCCAACCCCTCGTGGTCAAGTGACAACTGTGGTAGGTTTAGTACTTTCAGCTAAAGTGATTACGACCAAGCGTGGGAATAGAATAGGTATCTGCACGCTTGATGATCGTTCTGGTCGTCTGGATATTATGCTATTTTCAGATGCACTTGATAAATACCAACATATGTTGGAAAAAGACAATATCCTGATAGCCACTGGTCAGGTCAGCTTTGATGATTTCAATGGTGGTAATAAAATGACAGTGCGTGAGTTAATGGACATTAGTGAGGCAAGGGAGAAATATGCACGCGGACTTGCGATTTCACTGTCAGATAAACAAATTAACGATCAATTACTGAACCGGTTGCGCAGTGCGCTTGAACCTCACCGTTCGGGCACTATCCCGGTTCATCTGTATTACCAGAAGGACGATGCCAGAGCCAAGCTTAAATTTGGCGTTGTTTGGCGTGTGACACCCGTGGATCCCCTTCTGAACGATCTTCGAACTCTGCTGGGTAGTGAGCAGGTAGAATTAGAATTTGACTAAAATAGGAATATTATGAGTCTGGATTTTCTTGATTTTGAACAGCCAATTGCGGAATTAGAGGCAAAAATTGATTCTCTAAAAGCCGTAAGCCGTCAAGATAACAACTTAGAGGTCAACCTTGATGAAGAGGTTGCTCGTTTACGTGAAAAAAGTGTTGAACTGACACGTAAAATTTTCTCTGATCTGGGGGCTTGGCAAATTGCTAAACTCGCTCGTCATCCTCGTCGTCCTTATACACTGGACTACATTTCTCGCATTTTCACGGACTTCCAAGAATTAGCGGGTGACCGTGCTTATGCTGACGACAAAGCCATTGTCGGTGGTTTGGCGCGTTTAGAGGGTCGTCCAGTGATGATTATCGGGCACCAAAAAGGGCGTGAAACGAAAGAAAAAATCCGTCGTAATTTTGGTATGCCAGCCCCTGAAGGTTACCGTAAGGCGCTGCGCCTGATGGAACTGGCTGAGCGTTTTAATCTGCCTATTATCACTTTCATTGATACTCCAGGGGCCTATCCAGGTGTTGGTGCAGAAGAACGTGGTCAATCCGAAGCGATAGCACGTAACCTGCGTGAAATGTCACGTTTATCTGTACCAGTAATTTGTACTGTCATTGGTGAAGGCGGCTCTGGTGGTGCGTTAGCCATTGGTGTGGGTGATAAAGTGAACATGTTGCAATACAGCACTTATTCCGTTATTTCACCTGAAGGTTGTGCATCCATTCTGTGGAAAAGTGCAGACAAAGCCCCACTAGCGGCTGAAGCGATGGGGATTACAGCACCGCGCCTGAAAGAACTAAAACTGATTGATAACGTTATTTCTGAGCCTTTAGGTGGTGCACATCGTAACTACGATGAAATAGCCGCACATCTAAAAGCACGTATCACTGAAGACCTTAACGAGCTGGAAATTTTAGATGCGGATGCATTAAAAGACCGTCGTTATCAGCGCTTGATGGAATACGGTTATTGCTAATTTCTAGCAAACCCTATATTAGATAAAACGGGAGTTCGCTTTTGCTAACTCCCGTTTTTTATTGAACATTACCAATATTCACTACAAATAATAAAAAATAGGTATGGCAGTGCGACAATATAATTATTTAATTTATGCTTTTTCTTGCGTATTGATTTGGAGCTTTATCCCAATAGTTTCACGCTTTGGGCAAAATGGGATGGATAGTTTCCAATTTCTATTTTGGTCAAACCTTATTTCGGTCATTGCCGTTATCTCGGTGGCACTGGCATCAGGCTATACACCTGCCAAATTGTTGATTTTACCTAGAGATATTTTAGGCAAAGTCTTTGTTCTTGGATTTCTTGATTGTCTTTTCTATTTGTTATTGTACTACGGTTATTCCATAGAAAATGGTATCGCTGTTTTGGTGATCCAATATAGCTGGCCACTAATAATTATTCTTTTATCAGTAATATTATTAAAAGACAGATTGTCGGGGCGGCAAATTGTGGGGGTTGTGGTTGGTTTTATTGCCGTTATTATCACGTTTACTAAAGGGCAAATTACCCAATTGCATGTGGATAACCCAATAGCATTATTGTTAGTGTTTAGTGGTGCATTTTGCTTTGCTTTAATGTCAGTATTTTCACGCCAATATTCTATTGATCCGTATATTAGCACAGTCTGGTTATTTATCTTCTCGACATTGACTTCGTTGGTTCTCCTATTGTCATTTAGTGAAATGCAGTTGCCATCGCAAGGTACATTTTGGCCGACGCTGATTAATGGGGTACTTATTAATGGTGTGTCTTATATCTTGTGGTTTAAAGCAATGAATACGGGGAACTCAACAAAAATTGCCTCAGTGGTATTTTTATCACCTGTATTATCTGTGTTGTGGTTAGTTTTACTTTTAAGTGACCCATTTGAAATCGCATATATTATTGGGGTTATGTTAGTGATTATTTCAGGCGTTTTATGTGTTGGTGCAAAACGCCGCAATCAGCAATAGCTAAAAAGGGCGAATGAATGGAACAGATATCATCCATGGTCATTGAGCGGGTACGTGAAAAAATTGGTGATTATAAAAAAATACTGGTTGGGTTTAGTGGTGGAATTGACTCAACGGTATTGTTACATGCCCTTTGCCAGCTCAAGAAAAATAATGACTCATCACTAATTATTCGTGCTATCCATGTCCACCATGGCCTAAATACTAAGGCAAATGCGTGGGCGCAGCATTGTGCACAGCTATGCCAACAATGGGAGATTCCTTTTGTCTGCCGCCCTGTTTTCATTGATCCTAGTGAAAAAGGTATCGAGGCCGCTGCGCGGGATGCTCGTTATCAGGCTTACCGTGAAGAACTTGATGTTGATGAAGTGTTGGTGACAGCTCAGCATCTGGATGACCAAGCAGAAACATTTTTATTAGCTTTAAAACGTGGAAGTGGCCCTGCGGGGTTATCATCAATGCCTGAATCTCTGCCCTTTGTTACGCAACAAGGGCAAACACAATTGTTGCGCCCATTATTAACCATCGGCCGTATCGATTTAGAAGCTTACATGCAAGAGCAGCAATTACCTTGGGTGGAGGATGATAGCAACCAAGATGATCGTTATGACCGCAATTTTCTTCGGTTGCATATTTTACCCCGTTTAACTGCCCGTTGGCCGCATATGTCCAATGCCATTGCTCGAAGTGCATTGCTATGTGCGGAGCAAGAATCCTTGCTGGATGAGTTATTGCAAGAAACGCTTGAAGGTATGATTGATTACCGAGGTGGTTTATTTATTGATGAATTACAGCACTGTTCTTCGGCGAAACGTAACGCGTTGATTCGCCGCTGGATTGGGCTGCATCAACTCCCGATGCCACCATTTAACCAGTTAGAGCGTATTTGGCAAGAAGTGGCGCTAGCCAGACAAGATGCTGAACCTGTTTGCCGTCTAGGGCAGGTTGAAGTCCGCCGTTACCAAGGTGTATTGTGGGTAGTTCCACGTGTTGAAAACTTGGTGGGACAGCAATATGCGTGGTCATATCCCGCTTCGTTTGAATTACCTGGATCACTTGGGCGACTACAGGTTATGGAAGGGCAAGGGCAAATCCGTCCTCCAGAGCCAGATGAAAAAGTGACTGTGCGTTTTGGTTTGCAAGGCACTCTTAATATTGTGGGGCGGCACCGTTCAAGAAGCAGTAAAAAAATATGGCAGGAACTGGGCATTGCGCCATGGATGCGGGAGCGTATTCCACTGATTTATTACAATGATCAACTGATTACGGCAGTGGGTTGTTTTATCACACCTGAAGGGTTAATGAATGATGAATTATTGGGGATTGCAATAGATTGGCAGCAGGAATCGAGATTCCAGTTAGCCTTATAATAAGAAACCCCTTATGACTGTGACCATCATAAGGGGCAAGAAGAACTCAAATTGTGAGTATTAGTGAGAGTGGTCGACAACAATTGTGCCGATTTCAGGATGACTGAAGGAATTAATGCAATCCAGTCGTAGCTCCTTGGTTCCTTCATGTGTTTCAACAATCAGGTACTCGACTTTTTTTCGTAGGAGCAAATCACTAGCTTGCCCTTCAATATTCTCGCCGTCATTAAGTTTTATTTGCAACTTCAACTGACGTTGGCATGCAATTTCTAGATATTCGTAATCATCACAATTGATAGGTTGATATTCAGTATCTGTAGACATATTCCCTCACCACTGTGTTAGTGGCGGTTATTGCCGCCTTGAACATATTGTATCAAGCAAAAAAATGCTTAGTACGATAATAGCATAGTAATTTTAATAACTATAATCGCTACTGGATGAAAAAGATAATTCTTATTCATCAAATTAATGCGTGGTATTTTTTATCAGTTATGTCTGAATTATGTTACTGTTTCCACTCTTTTATGGCTTGAGATGCTATGATGTTTAATATTGGTAAACGAGTTAAAAACGAATGATTTCAAGGGAATTATCATGAAAAAAACACTATTATTAGTCTTAATGGCGGTTGGTACAGTGGCATTAGCAGGCTGCCAAAGTAGTGCGCAAAATACCAATACAACGCCAGTTGATCAGGTCTATACTGGGGTATTACCTTGTGCAGATTGCTCAGGCATTGAAGCAACATTGTTAGTTAACCAAGATGGCAGTTATGTAGAACAATTGATTTACTTGGGAACAAAAGACGGCAATAGCGGCTTCCATGAAGCAGGCAAATGGAACCTTGAAGGTAATAAGCTCCGTACTACTAATCCGAAAGGTGAGAATACCTTTTTTGCTAAAGCCGACAATGGTGAGTCCGTCACTTTGCTGGATTTAGAAGGAAACCCAATTGAAACGGAACTGAACTATACGCTAAACCGTGTTCAGCCAAGTAAAAAAATAGGGAAATATCGCTATATGGCGGATGCCGCAGTATTTACAGAATGTGATACAGGGCGTCAATACTCAGCATCTGGTATTGAATTAGAAAAAGCCTATAGGGAAACAGGGGTTGACGGTGGAACCCCTGTGTATGTTGAGGCTGAAGGTTATTATACCGTTCGTCCATCAATGGAGGATGGTCAATTTGACTCTGCATTCGTCCAAACAGGGCAAATTAAATTCGATAAAACGGCGTCTTGCAAATAATTTAGATTGCATTTTCTTCCTAAAAAGCTCAGTAGAAATATTGGGCTTTTTTTATTTAACGTCTTAAAATTCCAATAAAAAATTATCCCATCTATTTTTCACTCCTTCACATACTTCTTTTTTGATATCAGTATAACTTTTTTATTGTCGCAAAATATTTGCGTATTTTGTGAAGGTTGTCATGGCGATTGGTCAATCAGGAGCAATTAGTGATAACAATGAAATATCGTAAACTAAGGGAATTCCGTATACTCCATTCAACTAGAAATAATTTTAATTTTTAGTTTGTTGATTTAAGAAAAGCCGCAAGTCTGTAAAAAAATTTATAAATCTAAGCGGTAACTAAAAAATAGAACGAATCAAAGGATAAGGAATGAAGAAGAAAAATATCTATTTATTTTGTTCTGCTGGCATGTCGACTTCATTGTTAGTCAACAAAATGAGGCAACAGGCAGAAAAATACGATGTACCCGTCAACATAGAGGCTTTTCCTGAAAGTTTAGCAAGTGAAAAAGGTGTTGATGCAGATTTGGTTTTACTCGGTCCACAAATTGCTTGGATGTTAACGGATATTCAAAAAATACTGCCAAATAAACCTGTCGAAGTGATTGATTCATTGTTATACGGCAAAGTGGATGGACTTGGGGTATTAAAAGCAGCCGTTGCAAGCATAAAAAAACAAACAGCAAACTAACATTAGAGAGCTACCTCTACTCAATAATAACTCCATCAACCTTAGTGCTATTCACTGCAGATTAGCCTATTCAGAATGGAGCACACTCAAAAAATCGAGGGTATTTTTATGAGTCTTGTTATCACTTCGCTTGAAAAGGTACTTCTGCCCTTCGCAGTTAGATTGGGGAAGCAACCTCACGTTAATGCAATAAAGAATGGTTTTATTCGTATTATGCCACTGACATTAGTCGGGGCAATGTTTGTATTAATTAATAATGTGTTTTTAAGCTTTGATGCAGGGTCGTTCTTCTACTCATTGGGCGTGAGATTAGAACCATCGACAATTGAAACTTTAAATGGATTTAAAGTGATTGGGGGGAATGTGTATAACGGGACACTAGGTATCATGTCCCTCATGGCACCCTTTTTTATCTCGATGGCATTAGCTGAAGAGCGAAAAGTTGACCCATTAGCCGCAGGGCTACTGGCTGTTGCTGCTTTTATGACGGTGACACCTTACGAAGTAAATGGTGCTTATGCCGTTGGCGCGAATTGGTTAGGTGGGGCAAATATCATTTCGGGTATTATATTAGGGTTAGTGGTTGCCGAAATGTTTGCATTTATTGTACGCCGTAACTGGGTGATTAAATTACCTGATAGCGTGCCTCCATCTGTTTCTCGTTCATTCTCTGCACTTATTCCTGGTTTTATTATCTTATCAATAATGGGGATTGTGTCATGGGCGCTTTCTAGCGGTATTAGTACAAATTTCCACCAAATTATTATGGATACGGTGTCGACTCCTCTTGCATCAATGGGGAATGTCGTTGGTTGGGCCTATGTGGTATTTACGTCATTGCTGTGGTTCTTTGGTATTCACGGTTCACTCGCCTTGACAGCCTTAGATAGTGGGATTATGACGCCATGGGCACTGGAAAACGTCTCATTATATGCGGAGTATGGTTCGGTCGATGCGGCAATTGCTGCGGGTAAATCTTTCCATATGTGGGCAAAACCAATGCTTGATTCCTACGTCTTCTTAGGTGGAACAGGGGCAACATTAGGGCTGATCATTGCCATCTTTATTGCTTCACGTCGTGCAGATCACCGGCAAGTTGCAAAATTAGCGTTACCAGCGGGTATTTTCCAAATAAATGAGCCGATTATTTTTGGATTACCTATCATCATGAACCCAGTTATGTTTATTCCATTTATTCTGATTCAGCCTTTATTGGCGGGAATAATGGTAGCAGCGTATTCTTTAGGGATTATCCCACCAGTGACCAATATTGCACCGTGGACAATGCCAACAGGTTTAGCAGCCTTCTTTAACACCAATGGAAGTATTGCCGCTTTATTACTTGCTTTATTTAACCTTGGTGTTGCTGTTCTGGTTTATCTACCATTTGTGGTGATTTCGAATAAAGCCCAAAACACGATAGATGAAGAAGAAAGCGAAGAAGATATTGCTAATGCACTGAAGTTTTAAAAAACGGAGGAGCTTGCTCCTCCCATTTAAGTAGAGATAAAAAAATGTTTGAACTCGATGATATTCAAGAAGATGCAGCTAACGAATTAGAAGAAGTTGTCATGGGCTTAATTATTAATGCAGGGCAAGCAAGAAGTTTAGCCTATACGGCATTAAGAAAGGCCAAAGAGGGGGACTTCACAACGGCAAAAAGTTTAATGGAGCAATCTCACTCTTCTTTGAATGACGCACATAAAGTACAAACTCAGCTCATTGAAAGCGATATGGGGGAGGGCAGAATCAAAGTCAGTTTAGTCCTCGTCCATGCTCAAGATCATTTAATGAATGCTATGTTAGCTCGCGAACTGATTACAGAATTAATTGAGCTACATGAAAAATTAAACCGTTAAAAGGGGATAATGATGCAGACACTGATGAATAGAACCGACACTAATGCTGAAATTAAATTAGTTCAAGAAAGTGAACTGTTTAACAATAAAACCTTTCATGTCTTTATTTATAATAAAGTTGAGAGTGCAAGTGGACTGCATCAACACGACTATTATGAATATACGATTGTATTAACGGGTCGTTGTTACCAATTTATTAATGGAAAGAAGATATTATTAGAGCGCGGGGATTTTGTTTTTTTACCTATTGGTTCATATCACGAAAGTGCTTATGACTTTGGTCCAACTAGAATATTAAATGTTGGAATTAGCAAATCATTTTTTGATAAACATTATTTGCCATTATTGCCAAGCTGTTTTGTTGCATCACAAAGCTACCCACTAAAAAATGAATTTATGGCTTATATTGAGTCCGTCATCGCCTCTTTAAATTTCAGAGATAGCGAATTTAATGAGTTTATTGAATTAGTCACGTTTAATGTCGTCAATCGATTACGTCATTTTCGTGAAAAAAGCCTGCAAGACGATGCTCCTCAATGGCTTAAAAACACACTTGAAGACATGCATGATATTGCGATGTTCAGTGAAAGTGCGCTACAAAATATGATCACTATGACGGGGAAATCACAAGAGTATCTAACGCGGGCGACAAAACGTTTTTATGGTAAAACACCAATGCAAATTATTAACGATATCAGAATTAATTTTGCTAAAAAACAATTAGAAATTACCAACTATTCGATTACCGATATTGCATTTGAGTCTGGTTACAGTAGCCCAAGTTTATTTGTGAAAAAATTTAAAGAATCAACCTCACTGACGCCGAGTGATTATCGTAAAAATTTATACAGTGTTGAGCAGAAAATGGTGGGTTAATTAGCATTAATTAAACTAAGCTTCAAAACGTTCTTAATTAAAAAATTCAAGCATAACCATCTTTTCTAATAAAGATGGTGTGTCTTTCTATGTCTATTGTATAAGGTTCTATGAGGTTAATATGACTCAGAAGTTAAAAGTTGTCACGATTGGTGGCGGTAGTAGCTACACACCTGAATTACTCGAAGGTTTTATTAAACGTTACCATGAACTTCCGATCACTGAGTTATGGTTGGTGGATGTTGAGGAAGGCAAAGAAAAATTAGAGATTATTTTTGATTTATGCGAACGCATGGTTAAACATGCAAACATTCCATTAAAAATAGTGAAGACATTGGATCGCAAAGAAGCACTTAAAGATGCTGATTTTGTGACTACGCAATTAAGGGTCGGCCAATTAAAAGCTCGTGAATTAGATGAGTCTATTCCATTAAAACATGGTTATTTAGGCCAAGAAACCAATGGTGCTGGTGGATTATTTAAAGGGCTGCGTACAATTCCAGTTATTTTTGACATTATTAAAGATGTGGAAGAAATCTGCCCTAATGCATGGGTGATTAATTTTACTAACCCAGCAGGGATGGTGACAGAAGCGGTTTACCGGCACACTAACTTTAAGCGTTTTATTGGTGTGTGTAATATACCGATTGGCATGAAAATGTTTATTACAGATGTTCTTAATCTGTCAGATAACGATGAGTTATCCATCGACTTATTCGGTTTAAACCATATGGTTTTTATCAAAGATGTGATTGTTAATGGAGTTTCTCGTTTTGATGAGCTATTAGATGGTATTGCGTCAGGTACGTTAAGTGCCAACTCAGTAAAAAACATCACTGACCTTGCGTTTGACGAAGGGCTAATTCGCAGCTTAAATCTGATCCCTTGTTCTTATTTACTGTATTACTTTAAACCAAAAGAAATGTTAGCTATCGAGCTTGGTGAATATTATAAAGGTGGGGCTCGAGCTCAAATCGTGCAAAAAGTAGAGCATCGGCTATTTGAACTTTATAAGGATCCATCACTTGATGTGAAACCTAAAGAGCTTGAGTTACGTGGCGGAGCTTATTATTCGGATGCAGCTTGTGAAGTCATTAACGCGATCTATAACGATAAAAATACGGAGCATTACGTTAATATCCCACATCAGGGGCAAATTGATAATATTCCTGAAGATTGGACGGTGGAAATGACTTGCCTACTTGGGCGTGATGGTGCGAAACCGCACCCACGAGTAACGCATTTTGATGATAAAGTACTTGGCTTAATTTATACCTTAAAAAACTTTGAAGTTGCTACTAGCCAAGCCGCAGTCAATGGTCAGTTTAATGATGTATTACTGGCGATGAATTTGAACCCATTAATTCACTCCGATAATGATGCGCGTTTAATTTCGAAAGAATTACTTATCGCCCATAAAAAACACCTGCCGAACTTTGCGAAAGCAATACAACAAATTGAGCAGGAAGGTTAATGAGTTAAATAGCTTATAGCATTAAGGGAGAACAAATGGCTTCATTACTTATTGTGAATGCTGATGATTTTGGATTATGTGAAGCCGTTAATTACGGGATTATTGAATCTCATCGTAATGGGGTTGTTAATTCAACGAGTGCAATGATGAATATGCCTGCCATATCCCATGCGGCTAAATTAAGTCATGAAAATCCGAATTTAGCGGTGGGAATGCATTTTGTTTTAACGGCAGGTAAGCCTTTTTCATCAATGCCGACTCTCAGCCGTGATGGAATGTTGGGTAAATGGCTGTGGGATATCGATATTAATGATTTGCCTTTGTCTGAGATTGAACAAGAACTGAATCTGCAATATCACAAATTTATTGAAATTTTTGGCCAAAAGCCCAGCCATATTGATAGCCATCATCACGTGCATATGATTGAAGGAATTTTCCCAATAGTCGTGGGTTTTGCACAAGAACAGGGAGTTGCATTGCGTGTAGACCGCCAATTAGAAAAAAATTGGCCGCCATTGTCATATCAAGTGGCAAGCACTGACTGTTTCAGTAGTGAATTTTATGGTGATGAAATTTCAGAAGCATTGTTTTTGAAGATTATTGATGAAGCCAAAGCACAGGGCCATCATTCTATTGAGGTCATGAGTCATCCCGCTTTTATTGATAATGCGTTATTAAAAAGCAACTACGCTTATCCACGTTTAAATGAGCTAGAAGTATTAACATCGGAAAATTTAAAATCACAAATAATAGCACGTGGTTTTAAAGTTGGTTCCTACCGAGATATTTAAAGAAAAAGGCCCAAATTCAATATGACTGCAATTTGGGCTCTATTTTTTGGCTTTTAACCTAACTTATTTGCCGAGCTTACCTTTAAGGAAACTAACGACATTTTCTAAGCCAACCAATTCTTTATCATCACTGCGGCGTGATTTATATTCAATCTGGTTGTTATCTAAGTTACGGTCACCAATCACGATAGTGTATGGAACGCCAATCAGCTCCATATCCGCAAACATCACACCTGGGCGTTCTTTACGGTCATCAAAAATCACATCAATGCCGTTTGCTTTTAAGTCTGCATACAGTTTTTCAGCGACTTCTTTAACGCGGTAAGATTTGTGCATGTTCATTGGCAAAATTGCAACTTGGAAAGGTGCAATTGCATCTGGCCAAATAATCCCACGTTCATCATGGCTTTGCTCAATAGCTGCGGCGACGATACGTGTTACACCAATACCATAACAACCCATGGTGACGATTTGGTTGTGGCCTTCTTCGTTCTGTACAGATGCTTTCATCGCTTCTGAGTATTTGGTACCTAATTGGAAAATATGACCAACTTCGATACCACGTTTAATTTGTAGTACACCTTTACCGTCTGGGCTTGGATCGCCTTCGACGACATTGCGTAAATCATAAGCTTCAGGTAATGCTAAATCACGTTCCCAGTTGATGCCAAAGTAGTGCTTACCATCAACATTTGCACCTGCACCAAAGTCACTCATTACTGCAACACTGCGATCGATAACAATCGGTAGTGGCATATTGATCGGGCCTAGTGATCCTGGGCCTGCATTCACTGCATTTCTGATCTCAGCTTCTGTTGCAAACTCGAGTGGGCTAGCGACTAAAGGATGTTTTTCAGCTTTAACTTCATTCAGTTCATGATCACCGCGGATTAATAGTGCCACTAACGTATGACCTGAATCTTTTTCGGCATGAACAATGAGAGTCTTAACTGTTTTCTCAACAGGTAAGTTAAATTGCTCAACCAACTCAGCAATTGTTTTTGCATTTGGTGTATCGACTAAACGAAGCTCTTCGGTTGGTGCCCCGCGTGGCGAGGTTGGTGCTAATGCTTCGGCAAATTCGATATTTGCAGCATAGTCAGACTCAGTGGAGAAAATAACGTCATCTTCACCGTTTTTCGCTAACACTTGGAATTCGTGAGATGCACTACCGCCGATTGAGCCAGTATCCGCTTGAACCGCTCGGAAATCAAAGCCAATACGCGTGAAAATTTTGCTATATGCTTCGTACATTGCATCATAGGTTTCTTGCAATGATTCTTGGCTAATGTGGAAAGAGTATGCATCTTTCATAATAAATTCGCGTGAACGCATGACGCCAAAACGCGGGCGAACTTCATCACGGAATTTGGTTTGAATTTGGAATAAATTCAATGGCAGTTGTTTATAAGATGTGATTTCGTTACGCACTAAATCAGTGATCACTTCTTCATGGGTTGGACCAAGGACAAATGGGCGCTCACCACGGTCAACAAAACGCAGCAACTCAGGGCCATACTGTTCCCAACGTCCACTTTCTTGCCATAAATCTGCGGGCTGAACGACGGGTAAAGATACCTCGATAGCGCCTGCATTTTCCATTTCTTCACGGACGATGTTTTCGACTTTACGCAGAACACGCACGCCTGTGGGTAACCAGTCATACAGACCAGAAGCAAGTTTACGGATCATTCCTGCACGCAGCATCAGCTGGTGGCTGATAACTTCTGCATCCGCAGGGGTCTCTTTTAGAGTTGAGAGCAGATATTTGCTAGTACGCATTGTATAGGTTCCATTAGAACAACAAATTATGGCAAGCCGCTTGCTTACCAAAGTATATAGAGAGCTAGTCTACCAGTGACTGAGACTCGCCAAAAGGGGTTAACACGTTTTTTCATAGGGTTCGATAGCGAATACTTCAGTCACACCATTAAATACTCGCCAACGAATATTAAAATCTAATAAATGAACCGCATAGTCACGAATTTCAGTAGATTGTTTTTTATACGCAGGGCGAGGGTCTTGCATCAAAATTTGTTCAATAAATTGTTTTAGCGCAGGGTATTGGTGTTGATAAGACACTAATTGATTTTCAACGGCTGGCGTGAATATAACCTGCATATTATCTGAAGGTGCAGCCTGTGCATATCCCGCGGTAGCCTCTGGTATTGCCTCAGCAAAAGGTAAATAAGGCTTTATATCAATCACAGGAGTGCCATCAACCAAATCCAGGCTACCAAGCTCGAGTATAGCTTGGTTGTTTTTTATAGAAACCCCTTTTAATTCAACAAGGGACATACCAATTGGATTTGGTCTAAATGTTGAACGAGTTGCAAACACACCCATTTTATCATTACCACCGAGACGAGGTGGACGAACTAATGGTTTCCAGCCGCCTTTCATTGTTTGATGAAAAACAAAAATTACCCAGATATGACTAAACTGCATTAAGCCACGAACGGTATTCGCATCATTGAAAGGGGGATGGAGGTGTAGACGTCCTACACCACCTGGAACAAGCCCAGGTTGGCGCGGGATGGCAAACTTTTCTTTATATGGTGATTCGATATGACCAATAGTATCAAATTGAAAAGATTGCATATGACGGTTATTCAACAATTTTTAATGCGCTACCTTCACAAATCGTTGCTTGATAACAACCAGGAGCGGTCATTGTCTGGCATTGGTGCAAAAGGACGGCATCAGCAGCGATAAAAGCAGCTTGTGATAACATACTGTTTTTCGCTGTATTTAGATTTGCAGGGGGGCTTTGAACGCTTTCTCTGCAAGACTCGCCAGAAACAATACCTAAATCTTTGAAAGGCATCCCTAGGAGTTCTTCAGGGCTATTCATTAATTTAACATTTGCTGTTTCTGGTTCTTCAGTCACACTCGGCACAGGCTTAGACAATTTCATACTCGTGAAACCTTTGTTTGCCCCTGGACTCGTGTATTGGTTAATCCCACACCCAGCTAACGTAAACGCTACTAAGGTGAGCAATAACAGTCTCATAAGTTATTACCTTTCTTATATGATTCAATAAAATATCGTTATTTTTATAGTCTATAAATTGCAAAAAATACCAGATGGCACGGAGCCATCTGGTATTTTAATCGTTTTTTTAATAATAAAAAAGATTACCAGCCTTTAACTGCACCACCATCAAAGACTTCGTTAGCTTTGTTAGCAACTTCATCTGATTGATAAGCTTGGATAAATTTCTTTACATTTTCGTTATCTTTATTGTCTTCACGGGCAACAATAATATTCACATACGGAGAATCTTTATCTTCAACAAATAAACCATCTTTTGCTGGCGTCAGTTTAGGTGTAGCGCTGCTTGCCCAAGTGGTGTTGATGATAGCTAAAGCAATTTTTTGGTCGTCAAGTGCGCGTGGTAACTGTGGCGCTTCTAGTTCAACAAATTTCAGATTTTTTGGATTCTCAACAACATCCAGAACAGTAGGCATTAAGCCTGTGCCATCTTTTAGTTTAATTAAACCTTGTTGTTGCAGTAGCAGTAAAGAACGACCTAAGTTTGTTGGGTCATTCGGTAATGCGATTTGTGAGCCATCAGCTAATTCATCAACAGATTTGATTTTTTTAGAATAAGCAGCAATTGGGTAAATAAAAGTATTGCCAACTGGCACTAACTTATAATTACGATCTTTAATTTGTTGATCAAGGTATGGCTTGTGTTGAAAGGCGTTTAAATCGATATCGCCTTTGCTTAATGCTTCGTTTGGCAATACGAAATCATTAAATGAAACTAGCTCAACATCTAAACCGTATTTTTCTTTAGCAACTTTCTGTGCGACTTCAGCAACTTCTAACTCTTTGCCCATGATCACACCAACTTTAATGCTGTTAGCATCTTTTTCTTTTTCGCCACAACCCGCTAAAACGAGTGTGCCTAATAGCGCGCCGACAACTGCGATAGATTTTAACTTAATAGACATTGGTAGTACCCCTTTCATACTGACTTTATAAGCACCCTAATGGCGCCGCTATTTTACTGACTATCGATGTGAAACTTTTTTCATTAAGTACTCGCCACCAAACTGGATTGCGTTTACTAAAATGACAAGAAGAACAATCACGGTATTCATCACAACAGGGTTATAGGTTTGATAACCATACTGCAGCGCGATTTGACCCAAACCACCCGCTCCCACTGCGCCGCCCATCGCTGAATAACCGACTAACATAATTAAGGTAATGGTTGCAGCATTGATCAGGCTTGGCATTGCTTCAGGGATCAATATTTTACGAATGATCTGAAGAGGCGTTGCCCCCATGGCACGTGCTGATTCAATCAAACCACTTGGAATTTCTAATAGCGCATTCTCTACCATACGTGCAATAAATGGCGCAGCACCAATGGTTAAAGGGACGATCGCGGCTTTTAAACCAATGGTTGTACCCACTAAAAATGACGTTAATGGAATAATCCAAACGAGTAAAATAATAAATGGTACTGAACGGAAAATATTAATTATAACGGCAAGTGCACGATATAAACCGACATTTTCCATCACTTGGTCTTTGCGCGTAATATAAAGTAAAACACCTAATGGTAAGCCTAAAACAAAGCCTAAAAAGCCAGAAACAAAGGTCATTGTGATAGTGTCGATGGTGCCGTTAATCAGCAAATAAATCATTCTCTCAGACATAACCCAAAACCTCTACTTTCACGTGGTGCTCTTTCAAAAATTCAATTGTGGACTCAACACCACCATTAATGCCATGTAGCTCAGCTAGCATCACACCAAATTTTACGCCGCCTGCGTAATCAATCTGAGAGCTTAAAATATTAATATCAATATCAAACTTACGTACTGCCATCGAAATTAGCGGCGCATCAACGGATTGACCTGTAAATTCTAATTTCACTAATGGCGATAAATCTTTACCTGCCTCTGTACTCATACGCTCTTTATAGTCATCTGGAATATCAATAATTAATGTTGACTGAATAAAAGCCTGTGCAACAGGTGTTTTCGGGTGAGAGAACACTTCGCTCACTTTATCTTGTTCAATTAATTGACCACCACTAATCACTGCGACTTGGTCACAAATACGTTTTACGACATCCATTTCGTGAGTGATTAATAAGATGGTTAACCCTAAACGACGGTTAATGTCTTTTAATAGTTCTAAAATAGAACGCGTTGTTGCAGGGTCTAATGCGCTAGTCGCTTCGTCACACAATAAAACTTTGGGTGAATTAGCTAAAGCACGCGCGATTGCAACACGTTGTTTTTGCCCACCCGATAAATTAGCAGGGTAAGCATCTTTCTTTTCACTTAAACCGACTAACTCTAATAGCTCATCAACACGTTCTTTAATTTTTTCTTTGGGTGTATTGTCGAGTTCCAGTGGCAGTGCCACGTTATCAAAAACAGTGCGCGAAGATAATAAGTTAAAATGTTGGAAAATCATGCCAATACCGCGGCGTGCTCTCGTCAACGCTTTTTCTGTCATTAATGTTAAATCTTGCCCATCAACAACAACTTGGCCTGACGTTGGGCGCTCTAGCATGTTTACGCAACGAATTAACGTACTTTTACCTGCGCCTGAAGCACCAATAACGCCATATATCTGACCAGCAGGTACATGCAAGCTAATATCAGTTAGCGCTTGAATGCTACGGCTTCCTTGCTGGAAAACTTTATTTATATTTGAGAGCTTTATCATTTATGTTTTCTAACTTTTATCTGAATTGTTCTTTAGATAGTGTATCTAATATGGTTGGATGTTAAGGCGTCTAGACGTCTAAGTCAACAAAGATTGTGCGATTTATTCTATTCTCATTTCATTTCTTTTCGTGAGATACTAAAAAGATATTTGGTTTGAGGAGTAAACAGGTGAGTAACGGGATACCAGCAGTCTTTTTAGACAGAGACGGAACAATTAATATCGATCATGGCTATGTACATAAAATAGATGACTTCGAATTTATTGAAGGCGCTATTGAAGCCATGTTGGAATTAAAAAAAATGGGTTATGCATTAGTGGTTGTCACAAATCAATCGGGTATTGGTCGTGGCATTTATACCGAAGACCAGTTTATGCAATTAACCGAATGGATGGACTGGTCACTTGCAGATCGTGGTGTTGACCTAGACGGCATTTATTTCTGCCCACATCACGCCGAGTCAGATGTTGAAGAGTATCAGCAAGACTGCAATTGCCGTAAACCAAAACCTGGCATGCTATTAGATGCTCAGTCTTTCTTAAATATAGATATGGCAGCTTCTATAATGGTCGGTGATAAACTCGCAGATATTTTAGCAGGTAAAGCAGCAAACGTTGGGGCGACAGTGTTAGTTAAAAGTGGCGAACCTGTGACAGAAGAAGCAATGAATAGTGCCGATTTCGTGATTAATAGCATTGCAGACCTGCCAGCAACGCTAAAAAGAATCAAAAAATAGTCATTTTGGGTGATAAGCGAGCAGTCAGAAAAAAGTTTTAAAAAAATACTTGCCAGATTTTTCTGACTCCCTATAATGCGCATCCACTGACT
>NZ_JAMPQD010000023.1:0-109083 GCF_028482245.1 Providencia sp. PROV129 | reverse complement strand
CCCCGAGCTATCCTCGCTGGTCGCCTAGTCACAACTCAAATTATTTAGCGTATTAATGCAGTAACTAAATGAAATTCGTTTTTTTTTGTTTGGTTGGTTGATGATTTCTAATCAGAGTGTGTTATCATTTGTACTAGTTAAATAGTATGGATGGATAAACGATGACAGCAAATCAACACAATGATCCGGCGCTAACGGCCGATGAGAACGCTGACTGGCTGCGCTTTGTGAATTTACTTCAATTGGCATTTGAACAAGATATTCAATTGCCAGTTCTGCAATTATTACTCACCCCTGATGAACGAACGGCGTTAGCAACCCGAGTAAAAATCGTGCAAGAATTGATGCGCGGTGAAATGAGCCAACGAGAATTGAAAAATGAGCTCGGCGTTGGGATCGCAACAATTACACGTGGGTCAAATAGCTTAAAATCAGCGCCTATTCCTGTGAAGGTGTGGTTGGAGCAGCAACTCCTTTGATATTCGTCATACTTCAAATTGTAGGGGTGTTGGCTGCGCTTGCTAGCCCTAGTCACAGTAAGAATTATTTAGAATATTAATACTCTTCATATTTTGAATTGATAGGCAAAAAAAAGTATGGTTTCCCATACTTTAGTGTGTATAAAAGTGGTGCTTTTGCCTACATGCAATTTTAATTATTTTGAGTATAATTAGTCTTCGACTTGGTTTAGCTCTTTATAAATTTCATGCTTAATGGGAACCAAAGCCAGTATCAAGGCTTGTTGGTAAACACTGGTGCGGGTTAATACACCGTCAGTGAAAAAACCGATGGCACCACCTTGTTGTTTGATATTATCGATACCCGTCAAAAAGGCCATTTCATCGCCAAGTTCACGACCTTCGCGAATACCTGCCAGAATTTTTTCTGGGATCATAATACTTGCAGAGCGAGACTCACCGCGAATTTGTTTGTGTTCAATGACAATCCAAGCGAAAGTCATGTCATCATCAATACCCGCTTCAATACCGACCCAAAAGTCGGCTTCAGGGCGAACTTGTCTTGAAGCCATCACGCGTTGTCTAGCACCTGTACGGGTTTCATTATTACCGATAGGTTGCTGTGGAACACTGCTATCGACATTAATATCTTCAATTTGATAACTGCCAGGCCCAAATACAGCATCGAAAGCTAGATTGATCGCTTTAATTTTGGCAGGGTTAGTCGTTGCAGCTATAACTTGGTACATTCATTATTTTCCTTTGAACACATACTTCGAAAAGTAATAACGGAACACATCTATGTTACAGGTTTATCTTGTTCGCCATGGCGAAACTGAATGGAATTTGGCTCGTCGCATCCAGGGACAATCTGATAGCCCTCTGACAGCCACAGGACGATTGCAAGCAAAGCAGGTGGCTGAAAGGATAAAATCAGAAGGCATTACCCATATTATCACTAGTGATATGGGGCGCACACTAGAAACTGCACAAATCATTGCAAGTGTATGCGGATGTGAAATTATCACAGAACCGCGTCTACGTGAACTAAATATGGGCGTGTTAGAGCAAAGAGCGATTGAATCATTGACGGCAGAAGAAGAACAATGGCGCAAAAGTTTGATTGATGGCACTCGTGGTGGACGTATCCCGAATGGTGAATCCATGGAGGAACTCTACACTCGTATGTTTGCCGCGTTGAATAGCTGCTTAGATTTACCCGAAGGTAGTCGTCCATTATTAGTGAGTCACGGTATTGCATTGAGTTCATTAATTAGCCGTATCATGGGGGTTCCTGCATACTCAGAGCGTCGTTTACGTTTACGTAATTGCTCGTTATCTCGCGTGGATTACCAAAACAGCCCTTGGTTAGCGAGTGGTTGGATTGTTGAAACGGCAGGGGAAGTTACTCATCTTACGCAACCCGCGTTAGATGAACAGCAGGGATAGTGATAGAAAAAAGGCGTTTCAACGGTGAAACGCCTTTTGTTTAAGCTGCTGCAGCAACATCCGTTTTGATAGGGACATAATAGTCAAACGTATCGATGTGCGTTTTGGGGTCATCACTGTCAGGTTTTATGTTATGTAGCTCTATGTTTTTTAATCGATAGTGTTCGATATCATAACCTGGTCGACGGGTTAAATTAAGTTTTGGTAAATAAACACCGTAGATTTGATACAGAAACTCTTGTAGTGCATCACGAGTTGGCACACCACTAAATGAAAATTTGACGTAATTTCCACTCGGTAGGGTGATATTCGAGTATTGATCCGTATTGAAACTCGCATCTTCTGGTTTTACAGCCGTGGTATAAAACACCGTCTGCTCATCCTCTTTTTCGGGATTATGGATCGCATGATGCAAGCCAAAAACCTCAGAGGCAATAGTTGTAGTGTTATCCAAATAGTAGTGCCAGAACGATTGGCGCATTTTCGAACACGCAGTTGACCATTCTTCGAGAGCATATGAACAGCTTTGTTCTAAGCCAACCAGTGACAGCTCAGGCATTTGCATAAACTCATGATCAATATTGACGTGGTTATCTAAAATAATTGGCGGGCAAATACCCGCGGCGCACCATTCTTCACTGCGGCGATAAAAAGCGGGCGTTAGGTTAAACTGCTTTTTAAAGGCGCGCGTAAATGTTTGTTGCGAGTCAAAGCGATATTGCAGAGCAATATCTAAAATTGGTCGGCTGGTTAAACGTAGTGCTACAGCCGCACGAGAAAGCCTTCTGGCTCGAATATAAGCGCCAATCGCTTGGTCAGTGACCTCTTTAAACATACGTTGCAAGTGCCACTTAGAGTAGCCTGCTTTTGCGGCGACATTATCCAGCGAAAGCGGTTTATCGAGGTTATCATCTATCCAGCGAAGCAAGTCGCGAATAATATTAGTTTGATCCATGTATATCCCCAGCCAATGCGACTTATCGAACAGATATAATCTATCAATGAATTGCTATTCTATATCAAGTTATCTTTTTCGTTTATAGTAAATGAGTTGTATTTGAGAATTAGTTAGAAAAGTGAATAATTAACTCTGTAACGGTGTTTTATTGGTTTAAATTGAATAGGAAACCCAGTATGCGTTTTTCCACATTAAAAAAGGTTGTATTTGCGTCATTATTAGCGGTGGCGTCTGGTTCAGCGCTCGCTGAAGAAGTTGGTTCAGTGGATACTGTGTTTAAAATTTTTGGGCCAGACCATAAAATTGTTGTTGAAGCCTTTGATGACCCTGATGTTGAAAATGTCACATGCTATTTGAGTCGTTCAAAAACGGGTGGGATCAAGGGCGGGTTGGGGTTAGCGGAAGATACTTCAGATGCAGCAATTTCCTGCCAACAAGTTGGCCCTATTGAGCTGAGCGACCGTGTAAAACGCAAGCCAACAAAAGGTCAGGTTGTTTTCCAGAAAAGAACGTCGTTAGTTTTCAAGAAGCTGCAAGTGGTGCGTTTTTATGATCCAAAACGGAATGCACTAATTTATTTAACTTACTCAGATAAAATGATCGACGGTTCCCCGAAAAATGCCTTAAGTGCTGTGCCGATTATGCCTTGGTGATGCTGAGCGAGTGATAAACACAAAAAAGCACCTTTTCAGGTGCTTTTTTACATCGAAAAATAGAGAGCTAATTATTCGTCTAAATCACCACAGAAACGATAGCCTTCACCGTGAATAGTCGCGATGATTTCTGGCGTGTCTGGTGTCGATTCAAAGTGTTTACGGATACGACGGATAGTTACGTCAACCGTTCTGTCGTGTGGTTTTAATTCACGACCAGTCATTTTCTTCAGTAAATCAGCACGGGTTTGAATTTTGCCTGGATTCTCACAGAAATGCAGCATCGCACGGAACTCACTACGTGGTAATTTGTAGTGTTCACCTGCTGGGCTGACTAATGAACGGCTGTTAATGTCCAATTCCCAACCATTGAATTTATAACTTTCAACAAGACGGCGTTCTTCAGTGCCACCTGCTAAATTCATGGTACGAGATAATAAATTACGCGCACGAATGGTCAGTTCACGTGGGTTAAATGGTTTGGTGATATAATCATCAGCGCCAATTTCGAGGCCAAGGATTTTATCGACTTCGTTATCACGGCCTGTTAGGAACATTAAAGCGATGCTTTCTTGCTCACGCAACTCACGTGCCAATAATAAACCGTTTTTACCTGGTAAGTTAATATCCATGATGACTAAATTGATGTCATGCTCAGAGAGGATATTGTTCATCTCTTCGCCATCAGTTGCCTCATGGACCACATAGCCTTCCGCTTCAAAGATACTTTTCAGCGTATTGCGTGTGACAATCTCATCTTCAACAATCAAAATGTGTGGGGTCTGCATAGTTGCTACCTAAGTATTAAAATAAAAATACTGAACTCACAAGCCGTTTCCAGTTAGGTGGTTATTAATATTGTTCTCTGGGAAAACACGTTTATGAGTATAAATTTGTTTTGAAATTCAACAGTGACTTTATGTTGCCGTTTCTAGCAATTGACTCTAAAAGTGAATCAAAATATAAGCACTCTCCCAATATTGGGCTGTTAACAGCAATATAACAGCTAATACTGCATTTACCACCTAAAAAACTAACTTTTGTTGATACATATCAAAATCAATTGTAGCACGTTAACAAAAATTGTTAGGTAGATAATTATATAAATTAACTTGTGGTTTAGATATCAGATAGGAGCTTAAAATTGCAGGAGCTAATGAGAGGGATTCCTGTTTGGGATTGATATTAAAGCAATAAGTTTTTAGCTGGCTAAATATACCATGACTATTAATGCTCAATTTGTGACCTAGTTCGAATTCTAGAGGGTTATTTGTATTGCCAGAAAGCCTCTTTGGAGAATCAGTGATAGCGGGAAGATAAAATAAAAACATCTATCTTGGGGTTTTGTGGTGTTTAGTTTGGAAAGTTCTCTATTTTATTTTAATTAATTGGTTTTTTTTACAATTAAGAAACATATTACTCAGTGTTGTTGTTGGGTAGATACCAATAAAATCATAATACTAAGTAAAAAAACTTAGTTTTGGATAGGTGATTTTACTTGAGAAGAAAAAATCAAAATAACAATGAATTTTTTGTTTTTAGAGATGTACATCGCTCACAGTAAAGCCAGAATTCTTGTTATTTTTGGTTATTTAATGACCTGATTTGAATTAAAATTTTCAAAAAGATATTAAACTTAAAATTTAATATTTTATGGTGTTAAAAACTGCATTTTTTGTATTCACTCTGTTTTTATTCAAGGTTTAGCTCTTTTTGTAGATAGTTTTTAATCAAAAAAAAGCAATTTTAGCCATATGTTTTTACAAATAAATTTGACAATTTATAGCAATTGCTTTAACCGTATAGGGAGAAACCTAATGAATCAAATGAGACAGACAGAATTTATGCGTAATATCAGCCTGACTATTATTATTACCACCACCACCGTAACCACAGGAAACGGGGCGGGCTGACGCATCCAAAAAATAAAAATGAAAAAGCCCGCATCCCTACCAGATGCGGGCTTTTTTTTGGTGTTAATTCAGGAGAGAAATACCATGCGTGTGCTTAAATTTGGCGGTACTTCGGTTGCGAATGATGAACGAGTACTGAATGTTGCTGACATTGCTGAAAGTAAATTAGCAGATGGGCAAGTGGCTCTGGTGTTGTCAGCACCAGCAAAAATCACAAACCATCTCGTTGCAATGATTGATAAAACGGTTGCAGGTCAGGATGTCATCACGCATGTGAATGATGCCGAAATGATTTTTGCTAGCTTGTTAAAAGGATTGAAAGAAAAACAGCCTGGTTTTGAATATGACAGGTTGAAAAAACTCACTGAACAAGAATTCGCGCAAATTAAACAAGTACTGCATGGTATTACTCTTCTAGGCCAATGTCCTGATAGCATTAACGCATCAATTATTTGTCGTGGTGAAAAACTGTCAATTGCCATTATGGAGTCCGTTTTAAAAGCTCGGGGTCATAACGTCACGGTAATCAATCCTGTCGAAAGTTTATTAGCCAAGGGGCACTACCTCGAGTCTACAGTTGATATTAATGAGTCAACAAAGCGTATAGCTGATCTAAATATTCCCAAAGACCACTTTGTGTTAATGGCTGGATTCACCGCAGGTAATGAAAAAGGGGAGTTAGTCGTTTTAGGGCGTAACGGTTCTGACTACTCAGCAGCCGTATTAGCTGCCTGTCTACGCGCAGATTGTTGTGAAATCTGGACTGATGTTGATGGTGTTTATACCTGTGACCCACGTCTTGTACCTGACGCCCGTTTATTGAAAGGGATGTCGTATCAAGAAGCCATGGAGCTTTCTTATTTCGGTGCTAAAGTTCTTCATCCTCGAACAATTGCCCCAATTGCCCAGTTCCAAATCCCTTGCCTAATCAAAAACACCACTAACTTAAGCGCTCCAGGCACCCTAATTGGTGACGGTCAAACAGATGATAGCACACCAGTAAAAGGCATTACTAACCTGAACAATATGGCGATGATCAACGTTTCAGGGCCTGGAATGAAAGGGATGGTAGGGATGGCTGCACGTATTTTCTCAGTGATGTCTCGTAAGGGGATCTCTGTCGTGCTAATCACTCAATCGTCGTCTGAATACAGTATTAGCTTCTGTGTGCCTCAAGAAGAATTGCAGCGTGCACGTACAGCTCTTGAAGAAGAGTTCTATCTAGAACTTAAAGATGGCGTATTAGACCCGCTGGATGTGATGGAGCAACTGGCTATCATCTCCGTTGTTGGTGATGGTATGCGCACATTAAAAGGCATCTCTGCGCGTTTCTTCTCGGCATTGACCCGCGGTAATATCAACATAGTGGCAATCGCCCAAGGTTCGTCTGAGCGCTCTATTTCTGCTGTGATTGCAAATGAGTCAGCGACAACAGCGGTTCGCCTCTGTCACCAAATGCTGTTTAATGCAGAACAAGTGATTGAAGCATTCATCGTTGGTGTCGGCGGTGTGGGTAATGCATTGATTGAACAAATTCATCGCCAACAGCAATGGTTGAAGCAAAAACACATCGACCTGCGTGTGTGCGGTATTGCTAATTCGCGCGCAATGTTGACCAATATGCAGGGCATTGATCTGGATAATTGGAAAGCAGAATTAGCACAAGCAAAAGAACCGTTTAGTTTAAGTCGTTTGATCCGTTTAGAACGTGAATATCATTTCTTAAACCCAGTGATCATCGATTGCACCTCTAACCAAGAAATTGCTGAACAATATGTGAACTTCTTAAAAGATGGTTTTAACGTGGTGACACCGAACAAGAAAGCAAACACGTTATCCATGGATTATTACCATCAATTACGTACCGCAAGTGAAACGTCAAAGCGTAAGTTTTTATATGATACAAATGTGGGAGCGGGTCTGCCTGTTATCGAAAACCTGCAAAATTTATTGAATGCAGGTGATGAACTGGTGCACTTTAGCGGTATCTTATCAGGTTCATTATCCTTTATTTTCGGTAAGTTAGATGAAGGGATGTCATTATCTGAAGCAACAACCTTGGCGAAAGAAAAAGGCTTTACTGAGCCAGATCCTCGTGATGATTTATCAGGGATGGATGTTGCGCGTAAATTATTAATTTTAGCCCGTGAAGCAGGTTATAAATTAGAGTTGCAAGATATTGAAATTGAAGCCGTTCTCCCAGCTGATTTTGACAGCTCAGGCCCAGTTCCTGAGTTTATGGCACGTTTACCGCAACTCGATGCTCAATTTGCTGAACGCATAAAAGCCGCTGAAGCAGAACAAAAAGTGTTACGCTATGTTGGATTGATAGAAGAAGGGCGCTGCCAAGTTAAGATTGTTGCAGTGGATGGTAATGACCCGCTCTTTAAAGTCAAAAATGGCGAAAACGCATTGGCTTTCTATACACGCTATTACCAACCAATTCCTTTAGTATTAAGAGGTTATGGTGCGGGTAATGATGTTACAGCAGCGGGTGTATTTGCAGATATGTTACGTACTCTGTCATGGAAATTGGGAGTTTAATAAGTGATTAAAGTTTATGCACCCGCTTCAATTGGTAATGTTAGTGTCGGGTTTGATGTCCTTGGAGCGGCGGTTTCACCCGCTGACGGCTCATTATTAGGCGATTGTGTGACTGTCGAAGCGGCAGAGACGTTTTCGTTAACCAATAAAGGCAAATTTGTTTCTAAGCTACCAAAGAAAAACGAGCACAATATCGTTTACCAATGTTGGCAGCTGTTTTGTGAGCGTTTGGGGAAAACCTTGAATGTGGCAATGACGCTGGAGAAAAACATGCCAATTGGCTCTGGCTTAGGTTCGAGCGCATGTTCTGTTGTTGCTGCACTGATGGCGCTGAATGAATTTGCGCAAAAGCCGTTCGATGACACTCAGCTGCTTGGCATGATGGGAGAATTGGAAGGGCGTATTTCAGGTAGCGTGCATTACGATAACGTCGCACCGTGTTTCCTTGGCGGATTACAGCTGATTATTGAGCAAAATGGTATTATTTCACAACCTGTACCAGCATTTGAAAATTGGTATTGGGTAATGGCGTATCCAGGAATTAAAGTCTCGACAGCTGAAGCGCGTGCTATCTTACCAAACAGCTATCCGCGTCATGATATCGTTAATCATGGGCGTTATCTCTCGGGCTTTATTCACGCTTGTCATACTCACCAGCCATTATTGGCGGCGACGATGATCCAAGATGTTGTCGCAGAGCCATACCGTACACAATTGCTGCCTGGCTTTGCTGAGGCTCGTCAAAATGCTAAAGAAATTGGTGCATTAGCTTGCGGGATCTCTGGCTCAGGGCCAACATTATTTGCTATTTGTGATGACAAACTCATCGCCGAAAAAATGGCCACGTATTTGCAACAACATTATATTCAGAATGATGAAGGCTTTGTGCATATCTGCCGTTTGGATCTCGCCGGGGCAAGGACAATAGGGTAAACAATGAAACTGTATAATTTAAAAGATAACAACGAACAAGTCAGCTTTGCGCAAGCCGTCAAGCAAGGTTTAGGCAAGCAACAAGGCCTATTTTTTCCACAAGATTTGCCAGAATTTAGCACAGCAGAAATCGACGAATTATTAAAATTAGATTTCGTTACGCGCAGTAGTAAAATTCTGAGCGCATTTATTGGTGATGAGATTCCAGAAGCAGAGCTTGCGGCGCGTGTTAAAACGGCATTTACTTTCCCTGCACCTGTTTCTAAAGTGGAAGATGACGTGGCAACCCTAGAGCTATACCACGGGCCAACATTGGCATTTAAGGACTTTGGTGGACGCTTTATGGCACAGGCTCTGGGGCAAGTTGCAGGTGAGCAACCTGTGACTATTTTAACCGCAACGTCTGGTGATACAGGTGCGGCAGTGGCACATGCTTTCTATCGTTTAAATAACGTCCAAGTCGTGATCCTCTACCCAGAAGGCAAAATTAGCCCGCTACAAGAAAAACTGTTCTGTACGCTGGGTGAAAATATTCACACTGTGGCAATTAAAGACGATTTCGATGCATGCCAAGCATTAGTTAAACAATCGTTTGATGATGAAGAGTTGAAAAAAGCGTTATTTTTAAACTCCGCGAACTCGATCAATATCAGCCGCTTATTAGCGCAGATCTGTTATTACTTTGAAGCGGTTGCACAGATCCCAGCAGAAAAACGCGATCAACTGGTGATCTCGGTTCCTAGCGGCAACTTTGGCGATCTCACGGCAGGTTTATTGGCGAAATCCATGGGCTTACCTGTTAAACGCTTTATTGCGGCAACCAATGTGAATGACACTGTTCCACGTTATTTAGTCGAAGGTGAGTGGAAACCGCATCAAACTGTCGCAACATTGTCTAATGCGATGGATGTGAGCCAGCCAAATAACTGGCCACGTATTGAAGAACTCTTCCGCCGCAAAGGTTGGTCTTTGAAAGAACTTGGATTTGGTGCAGTTGATGATGAAGTGACAAAAGATACTGTTCGCGAATTGGATAAAAAAGGCTATTTATCTGAACCTCATGCGGCGGTTGCTTACCGTGTGTTACGTGATCAACTCCAAGCGGGTGAATATGGTCTATTTTTAGGTACGGCACATCCTGCTAAGTTTAAGGAAAGTGTTGAAGAAATCCTTAATAAGGAAATACCTTTACCGAAAGAATTAGCTGAGCGTGCAGATTTGCCATTGTTATCGCATTTCTTACCCTCTGATTTTGCGCAGCTACGTCACTTTTTGATGAAACTTGCACCTAAATCATAATTAGAAATCATTCGTAAAAATAATACAAAGTGGGATAAACAAAGAGAATATCCCACTTTATTTGTAAGTATTGCCAAAAAATAACTATCATTTGTTTATATAACTATTGCTCAGGTGAATAAATTAAGTGCAATGTTATATCTTAATAACTTAAGAATGTTTATGGCCTTTATTGTTGTTAACCCAGACATCGCCCTCATCTCCATTTGTTGCTTGAGTCTGATTTGAATGTAGATAAATAATAGGTGGAGTTAGAATCGGTGGAAAAATTGGTAAGGCAGAAGATACTAGAGGGAATAATATTAATGAGAATAGAGTGGATTTTATATACATATAATTTCCTTTTTTAAAAGTTAAAATTGAACTGCATAAAAAAGACTAGTTTATTTATGGTCAGGTTAAAAGCAAATCTAGAATAGATAACGTAATAAAATTTAATTTAGTCAATTAAATAATAAAAATTAATTTTAATAATTTGATATGTTAAGAATAAGCCATATTTGTATATTAATATGGCTTTTAATTATACTCTAATTCATTCTATTGGAATGAAACTGTATTTCTTTTTGAATTGATTCAGATGAACTGTTTTTGTTGAAGTTTAGCATGGCAATGGCTTTTTCATGCTCATTCATATCACTAAATAGTTTTGCTACTGAGGTTTCACTTTTGGTCGATTTTTTTGATTTTTCTTGATGTTTTTCAATCATATTCAAGATAGATGCTGAGGTATTATTGTGGGTAAAACTTAAAGCAATAGCGGCTTGTTCATGACTATCCAGTTGCGAAAATGGTTCGGTAGAACGAGAGTTTTTATTTGTGGATATACCAGCTTGGTTTAAATGACGATTAATCGCTTTTAGATTGGAATAAGCCGTATTGTTCTTGGTGAAACTTAGTGCTGTAGCCGCATTTTCATGTATTTCAGCATTAGTTTGGGCTAATGCAACCTGAGTTGTTGATACCAGAAGCGTTAAGGCAAAGACAAACTTGTTCATAATAAATCCTTATTAAATTAAATTGCTTTTCTTGTTACTATAATAAGGTTTCATTTCTGTCTTCATGCTGACGCTTAAATGACAAAAATGCCATTTAAGCGTTATTGGGATTAAAAATTTTTTGGCAAAATTAAAGTGAAACGTGTTGAATAATCATCTGAAGAGACTGTTATATATCCTTTGTGCGCTAAAATAATTGATTTAACAATTGCTAGGCCAATTCCGCTTCCTTCATTTTTTCGTTGTCTTGACTTATCAACTCGATAAAAACGGTCAAAAAGTTTTGGTAAGTGTTCTTCTGGTATTTTAACTCCAGGGTTACTTATAATAAGCTCAATACCATTTTTTATATTGGATATATTAATACTAACAGAGTCACCCTTGGGCGTATAACGAATAGCATTTGAAATTAAATTTGTGATAGCTCTTCTAAGCATATCTTTGTCAGCCATAATTGGTTCTGCATCTCCAATAAGCTTCAGTTCTATTTCATTGTCTTCAGCAAGATACTCAAAATAATCAAAAATTAACTCAATCTCAGCTTTAATATGAATAAGTTTTTTTTCAGGGATAAGCATATTATCATCTGCTTGAGCAAGAAAAAGCATATCGGATATCATTCTGGAAAGTCGGTTATATTCTTCTAGGTTTGAATAAAGGACTTCGACAAGCTCCTCTTTTGTCCGATTTTTATTTAGCGAAATTTGAGTTTCTGTCATTAAGTTTGTAATCGGTGTTCGCATCTCGTGAGCGATATCGGCAGAAAAATTAGTCTGCCGAACAAAAACATCCTCAATTTTCACTATCATTTGGTTAAATGATTCAGTGAGCTGCTTTAATTCTTTTGGTACGGATGTGGGGTCTAACCGAATGCTCAAATTTTCCGACGTGACATTTTTAATTTTGTCACTGACTTCTTTAAGGGGCTTAAGCCCTTTAATGACGAGAAAATAGACAATAATAACTGTTAATAAACAGAGTAAAACAGCACTAATGATTAAGTTATTGATTAAGGAGCTCAGGTAATCATGATGAAAGTTAAGAGAAAGTGCGGTTACTAATCGATATTTTTTTGTGTCATTCGGCACGCGAACCTGAATATGACTTTCAGCAATACGGTAATTTTCAAGATATTGGTCGTGGTTATCTTTTTCAACATTATAGTTTTTTAATGCTTCAATAATTTCTTTATTCGTATTGGGGGAAACTAACGTATTACCCTGATTATCTGAAAGGTAAACAGCAATATCTTGGTGCTCATTTAAAATAGTTTGTATACGAGAAAATTGTTCATTTTGTGGATCTGAGTTTTCACTTAATAAGCTACTAATGGTTAAATTTATCTGGCTTAAGGTGTATTCGTCCTGTTGCTTAAAATGTAACACAACGGAGTTGATCATGATCCAACTAAATAATAATAAAGCCAGTGATAGTGTCGCACCGATCAAAATGACGAGTCGAGTTAAGATAGAGACAGGCGTATTAAATAATTTAATCATTTTCTGGGATCTCTAGTAAATATCCCATTCCTCTGATGGTATGGATCAATTTTGGCTCGTAATTGAGATCTATTTTTGATCTTAAACGCTTAATCGCCACATCAATGACATTGGTATCACTGTCAAAATTCATGTCCCACACTTTTGAGGCAATCAAAGAGCGAGATAAAACCTCACCTTGGTGTAAAACAAAAAATTCAAGTAGCGCGAATTCTTTACTGGTTAAATTAATTTTATCGTTGGCACGAGCAACGCGTCGTTTTATTAAATCGACATGAAGGTCTGCAATATGAAATTGAGTTTTTTGGATACTATTATTACCACGGCGCAGTAATGTACGAACGCGTGCTAGTAATTCAGAAAAATCGAAAGGTTTGATTAAATAATCATCGGCTCCCAATTCGAGCCCTTTTACTCGATGCTCAACATTACCTAATGCTGTTAGCATTAATATGGGGGCATTTTTTCCCATTGATCGCAAGTTTTTGGCAATTTCCCAACCATTAATATCGGGTAGCATCACATCAAGAATAATTAAATCATACGCTTCAGTTGTCGCCATATGTAGGCCTGTGATCCCATTCTCTATTGCATCAACCACAAAGCCAGATTCTGTTAATCCTTTGGATAAATATTCTCTGGTTTTATGTTCATCTTCCACAATCAGTAATTTCACAGTCACCTCAACGACAATATTTGTACGACTTCATTCTAAGCATTGAAATCCACAAATGTAAAATGACAAATTTGTCATTTTCATGTCATGAATCTAACAGATGGTTTTTTTTACGATAACGCTAATTTAAATCACTAGAGGCATGGCTATACCATGTATTTTCCCAAAATATTATTGATAGCGAATGCCCTAATTTTAAGTGGCTGTGTTTCATTAGCGCCTGAATACCAACGCCCAAATTTAAATGTCCCGAACCAATTAAACAGCGGTGCACCCACCTCAAGTGAAAAATCAACATTTTCAGTACCAAGCTGGCAAGCATTTATTCAAGACTCGCAACTAAAAGCGGTTATTCAGCGTGCGCTTGAAAAAAATAGTGATCTTTATTTAGCGGTATTGGATGTCGAAGAAGCTCGAGCCCGTTTTGGGTTAGCCAGTGCAGAAAAATATCCGCAAATGAATGCTTCAATGGGGAGCGAGTATAGCCAAGGGTTACAGCAAGGCGCTGTATTCGATAAAAAATATAATGCAGGCGTAGATATTCGCTATGAATTGGATTTTTTTGGGCGAATAAGGAACTTAACTGAAGCCGATAGAGCCAAATTTATTGCCTCAGAAGAGATGCTCAGAGCGACTCAAATTTTAACCATTAAAACGGTCGCTGAGGCTTATCTAGATGTGGCGTATAACCAGCAACTCTTATTGATTGCACAAGAGACGAAAGCCAGTTACCTCAATAGCCAGTCGATTGTGGCACAAAAAGTGGCAGCGGGAAAAGCGACATTAGCTGATTTAGAACAAGCGAGAGGGCAAGTTCAGTCAATTGAGATCAATATCGAAAACATTCACCGCGAAATTGCCAGAAATGAAAACTTAGTGAATTTTTTAACGAATGACTATATTCAACAAGTCAAAATGCCAGAAGATGGTTTTGAGCTTAATTACCCGTTGATTACAGCCCCCTCAGCCTTATCGTCTGACATTCTATTAAGCCGCCCAGATATTATAGCAGCAGAGCAAAATATTATTTCTGAAAATGCCAATATTGGCGTAGCAAGAGCCGCCTTTTTCCCGTCGATTTCCTTCAATACTGGTGTTGCTAACAGTAACGACTCGTTATCTGGCTTATTTGATTCTTCTAATGGTATTTGGAATTTTATTCCTAAAATCACCTTACCTATTTTTACTGGGGGAACAAATAGCCGAAATCTAGAGCTCGCAAATATTCGTAAAAATAAAGCCATAGTGAACTACGAAAAAAGTATTCAAGTAGCATTTCGTGAAGTGAAAGATGCGTTGGTTATTAAGTCGAGTTTGGAGAGGCAATTAAGTGAGCAGGTACTGTACGTCAATACATTGCAGAGTGTCTTAACACAGAAACAATCAAGTTACCGCCATGGGGGGGCTAGCTACCTTGATGTACTTGAAGCACAGAGAAGCTTATTTACTGAGCAGCAAAATTTACTGAAGTTAAAAATCGAACAGCAGAAGAATGAGGTGACTTTATTCTCTGCACTAGGTGGTGGGTTTATTAAATCATAAGGATAAGTATGAAAAAGTTAAACGGCATTATTTTTGCCCTTTCAATCGGCATGTTCACTGCGACAGGTTACGCAAATACAGCGGATCATAATCACTCAGTTTACCCCGAAAAAGTTGCAGAACCTGTTATCAATACGGAAGGGAAATTAATTTCTATTGATAAAGAAAATAAGAAATTAACGATTAACCACAAAGAGATTGAAAGTATTGGTTGGCCACCAATGACGATGCGCTTCACTTATGAAGATGAAAATATGATTAAAGGCTTACAAGACAATGACGAATTAAAATTTTCCTTTGAGCAAAAAGGCAATCTTTCAATATTGAAATCCGTCGAAAAAATAAACTAATTAGATAGAGAGATGTTATGTCATTAATTAACCTCACTAAATTGCTGTTGGTTATTATTGTATCGAGCGTTATTTCAATCTTGTTTTATCGCTATTTTTTTGTTGAAGAAAATAATAGTCAACAGATGGAAAAACAAGAACGAACGGTATTGTATTGGTATGACCCTATGTATCCAAATACCAAGTTTGATCAACCAGGTAAGTCGCCATTTATGGACATGGATCTTGTGCCTAAATATGCCGATGAAAACCAAGGATCAGCAAAGAGTAAAGGAGTCACCATTAACCCAACTCAAACCCAAAATTTAGGGTTAAAAACGGTTGAGGTAAAATGGGGGCAATTAAGCTATGACCTAACATTTCCTGCTGAAATTACGTTTAATGATCACCAATTTGCGATTGTACAAGCAAGGGAAAGCGGCTTTGTGGAAAAAGTTTATCCATTTACCGTTGGTGAACGAATTCAAAAAGGCTTTCCAATTGCAGATTTAACGATCCCTGCGTGGGTTGAGGCGCAAAGTGAATATTTAGCGTTAAAACAAATGGGTGCTAACCAATCTGATCTTAATAGCGTGATCGAGCGCTTACGATTAAATGGAATGCCTGAAGGATCGCTCTCCCAATTTATTAAAACGGGGAAAGTGCAAACACGCTTTACCATTCAAGCACCGATATCCGGTGTTATTACTGCATTAAATCTACGTTTAGGAATGAATATTTCTAAAGAAGTGACTATCGCCCAAATACAGGGAACTAATCCCCTGTGGGTGAATGCATCCGTCTCCCAATCAGCGGCGGAATTATTGACTAAACAAGCCCAGTTTTCTGTTTCTATTCCCGCTTATTCAACTCAGCAATTTATAGTGAAAAACTGGTTAGTATTACCAAGTGCGGATCAAGCAAGCCGTACCATCAATATCCGTGCAGAAATTGAAGATAACGCCAATGTATTAAAACCAGGAATGACCGCCTATTTAAACGTATTGGCGAAAGGCCAAGAAAGTTTATTAGTCCCCTCTCAAGCTATTGTGGATTCAGGGAAAGAACAACACGTTATTGTGGTGGGGGAGCAAGGGGAGTTTATCCCTAAGAACGTGCGTATTATGGCAGAGTCCCAGCAAACAACGGCTATTTCACAAGGGTTACAAGTTGGCGAAAAGGTTGTGACTCAAGGTATTTTCCTGATCGATTCAGAAGCAAATATTGCGGGTGCATTAGCCCGAATGGAGGCGCTTCCTGTGCAATCCACGTCATTAAATCATTCATCGCATAAATCTAAGGAGTAGGCTATGTTGGAATGGATTATAAGACGCTCGGTTGCGAATCGCTTTTTAGTTTTAATGGGGGTGGTATTTTTAGTCATAATAGGAATATGGAGTATCCGTAGTACGCCTGTTGATGCACTGCCTGACTTATCTGATGTGCAGGTGATCATCAAAACCACTTACCCAGGGCAAGCTCCCCAGCTGGTTGAAAATCAAGTTACTTACCCGATTACGACCACAATGTTATCCGTACCAGGGGCGAAAACAGTTCGCGGTTTTTCTGCCTTCGGTGACTCTTATGTGTATGTGATTTTTGAGGATAATACGGATTTATATTGGGCTCGTTCACGGGTTTTGGAATACTTAAACCAAGTTCAGGCAAAACTGCCAAAAGGTGCAGTCGCCTCAATTGGCCCAGATGCAACGGGTGTAGGTTGGGTGTTTGAATATGCCTTGGTTGATAAAAGCGGTAAACATAACTTAGCTGAATTACGATCGCTGCAAGATTGGTTTTTGAAATATGAATTAAAAGCGCTGCCAAATGTTTCTGAAGTTGCAACAGTTGGTGGTGTAGTGAAGTCCTATCAAATTATTGTTGACCCACTTAAATTAACGCAGTTTTCAGTGACGTTACCTGAAATAAAACAAGCAGTTGAAATGGCGAACCAAGAGGCTGGTGGGTCTTCCATCGAAATTGCCGAAGCTGAGTTTATGGTTAGAGCCAATGGTTACCTGCAATCCATGGATGACTTTAATAAAATCTACCTAAAAATGGCGGAAAATAACGTCCCAATCTACCTGAAAGATGTGGCTCGCATTCAAGAAGGCCCTGAAATGCGCCGTGGTGTTGCTGAGCTTAACGGGGAAGGTGAAGTTGTCGGTGGGATCATTTTATTACGTTCAGGTGAAAATGCGCGAAATGTTATTCATGATGTAAAACAAAAGCTTGAAGATTTGAGCGCGAGTTTGCCAGACGGTATTGAAATCATCACAACCTATGATAGAAGCATTCTGATTGATAATGCGATTGATAACCTCAGCGATAAATTGTTAGAAGAGTTTATTGTTGTTGCTTTAGTTTGTGCAGTTTTCTTATGGCATTTCCGCTCTGCTTTAGTAGCGATTATTTCTTTACCTCTAGGGCTATTTATTGCGTTTATTGTTATGCGTTACCAAGGAATAAATGCAAACATTATGTCGCTTGGGGGAATTGCGATTGCGATTGGCGCAATGGTTGATGCGGCTATTGTGATGATTGAAAATGCCCATAAAAAATTAGAAAAATGGCAACATCAACATGAAGGGCAAATTCTTGATAATACACAGCGTTGGAAATTAATTACTGACTCAGCGGTTGAAGTCGGGCCTGCATTATTTATCAGCTTACTTATTATCACGTTGTCTTTTATTCCCATCTTTACGTTGGAAGGCCAAGAAGGGCGTTTATTTGGCCCTCTGGCATTTACCAAAACCTATGCGATGGCTGGGGCTGCTGCACTAGCATTAATCGTAATTCCGATATTAATGGGATATTGGATCCGCGGTAATATCCCAAATGAAAATAAAAACCCACTAAACCGTTGGCTAATTGCAATATATAGCCCAATTTTATTAAAAGTGTTGGCATGGCCGAAAACGACATTGCTGATTGGCATTCTGTCATTGTTTACTGTGATATGGCCATTAAAGCATTTAGGGGGTGAATTTCTCCCGTCAATTAATGAAGGTGATTTGCTGTATATGCCCTCGACACTACCAGGGGTATCTCCTGCTCAAGCGGCGTTTTTATTACAAAATACCGATAAGCTAATCAAAACTATTCCTGAAGTTGATACCGTTTTTGGCAAGGTGGGGAAAGCAGAAACTGCTACTGACTCGGCACCGATGGAAATGATCGAAACCACCATTCGTTTAAAGCCACAGTCTGACTGGCGTGAAGGGATGACATTGGAAAAAATTATCGATGAGTTAGATGAAACTGTGCGTTTGCCAGGAGTTGCTAATTTATGGGTTCCACCGATTCGTAATCGAATCGATATGCTTTCCACAGGGGTCAAAAGCCCGATAGGCATTAAAGTTTCAGGGAAAGACCTCGAAGAAATCGATGCATTTGCGCAACAGATTGAAAAAGTGACGAAAACAGTCCCAGGGGTCGTCTCTGTATTAGCCGAACGGCTGGTGGGCGGTCGGTATGTTGATGTCAAAATCGATAGGGAAAAAGCCGCTCGTTTTGGTATGAGTATCAGCGATGTACAGGTTTATATCTCTATGGCGACAGGGGGGGAGATGATAGGAGAAACCGTTGAAGGGATTGAGCGTTATCCCATTAGCCTAAGATACCCACAGGATTATCGAAACAGTGTTTCTGCATTGAAACTATTACCGATTTTAACACCCAATAAGCAACAAATCGTTCTCAGTGATGTGGCTGATGTGGTAGTGCAAATGGGGCCACCGATGCTAAAAACAGAAAATGCACGGCCCACCAGTTGGATTTATATCGATGCGCGGGATAGGGATATGGTCTCTGTCATTAATGATATTGATATGGCAATAAAAAATAATATTCAAATGAAACCAGGGGTCAGCTACTCCTTCACAGGGCAATTTGAATTACTTGAAAGAGCCAACCAAAAATTAATGTTAATGGTACCTGCTACTATTATGATTATTTTTGTCTTGCTCTATTTAGCCTTCAGGCGCTTTAGCGAGGCTCTGTTGATTTTATTAAGTTTGCCTTTTGCATTAGTGGGTGCGATTTGGTTCCTATATGGGATGAACTTTAATTTATCCGTTGCAACAGGGACTGGCTTTATTGCATTAGCAGGGGTTGCCGCTGAATTTGGTGTGGTGATGTTGATTTATTTAAGGCATGCCATTGAAGACAGAGAAAAACTGCAAGGAATAAATACATTATCCAATCAGGATTTAGATAGTGCGTTATATGAAGGGGCAGTATTGCGCGTCCGACCTAAAGCGATGACAGTTGCTGTTATTTTAGCGGGATTATTGCCAATTTTATTAGGAACAGGAGTTGGGTCAGAGGTGATGAGCCGAATTGCTGCCCCAATGATTGGCGGGATGATAACGGCACCATTATTATCGTTATTTATCATTCCAGCTGCATATAAATTAATTTGCCAAATACGCCATAAGAAATAGAAATTTTACAGGTATTAATCATTATTATTGATAAGGTAAATAGCAATGAAAAAGATAATTTTAGGTGGAATGTTTTTACTGTCATTTTCTGCATTTTCTCAAAACCAGAGCGTGCAACTGTATAAAGATGCCAATTGCGGTTGCTGCCAGTTATGGGGAGAAGGAGTAAAAAAAGCAGGGTATGACGTTGTGGTCAATGAAATCAGTTATGATGAATTGAACAAGCTGAATGATGAGCTGAATGTGCCATATAACTTACGCAGCTGCCATATCGCGAAATATAAAGGTAAAGTGATTGTTGGGCATGTGCCTGTGAGCAGTTTAGATGCGATTGATACGTTGCCTGCGGATGTGGTTGGAATTTCAGTACCAGGTATGCCAATTGGCAGCTTAGGGATGGAGCAGCCAGATGGAAGAACGCAGCCGTATTCAGTGGTTCAATTTAAAGCCAATGGCGAATACCGTTAGTTCAGAAAAATAGATTAAGTTGCAGGGGAACCTGCAACTTTTGTGACGGTGGTTAGCTTTCTAATATCAGCTCAATAGATTTTAGTTCATCTTGGCTAAAATCGCGGTTTTTTAAGATCCCTATTGCGTCATCAATTTGGCTAATACGGCTTGCCCCAATCAAAACGGAAGTGATCCTATCATGGCGTAATAACCACGCTAATGCCATTTGGCTTAGCTTTTGATCGCGTTTTGCCGCAATTTCATTCAACTGTTTAACTTTTGCTAAGATAGCAGAAGTCAGTCGCTCAGGAGGCAATGACGGATTACCCGCAGCTCGTGAGTCGGCGGGGATACCATTTAAATAGCGATCCGTTAAGATCCCGCCAGCAAGTGGGGAATATGCGATTGAACCTACGCCTTCTTCTTCAAGAACATCAAACAAACCTTCTTCGGGCGTGCGTTCAAGCATGGAATATTTTGGTTGGTGGATAAGGCAGGGTGTTCCTAATTCAGTCAGAATACCAATGGCCTCTTTCGCTAAATCGGCGGGGTAGTTTGAAATCCCAACGTACAGTGCTTTTCCTTGGCGAACAATTAAGTCAAGAGCAGTCATGGTTTCTTCTAATGGCGTATCAGGGTCTGGGCGATGGTGGTAAAAAATATCCACATAATCAAGCCCCATACGCTTTAAACTTTGGTTGAGACTGGCAACCAAATATTTTTTGCTTCCCCAATCGCCATAGGGGCCATCCCACATGGTAAACCCCGCTTTTGATGAAATGATCATTTCATCGCGATAAGGTAGAAGATCTCGCTGTAAGATCTGGCCAAACCTCGTTTCGGCAGATCCTGGAGGAGGGCCATAGTTATTGGCAAGATCAAAATGCGTAATACCAAGGTCAAAAGCATGGCGCACCATGGCTTGGCAGTTATCAAACGATTTGTTATCGCCAAAATTATGCCATAACCCTAATGAAATCAGTGGTAAACGCAGTCCACTGCGGCCACATAAACGGTATTCCATTTCAGTATAGCGCTTTGATGATGCGACATAAGGCATACTTCACCTCCAAAATAGTGAGCAAAAATCATTCTGATATTGTCATAAACCCCAAATGTGAGCTGAGGAATCGATGCTAATTTAATTTAGTATGGTCTTTTTATCGCTAAATTGTGATGGTGTACGAAGAATTTTGGGATGCATTGAAAACAGAGGGTATTCACTGTGAGTGAATACCCTCTGTTAGAAGATTAAATTTGTTCTGGGCGAGTAAAAATGAGCTCATTACCTTTAGATTGGCTTTCATCAAATTGATAACCTTCTAAATTAAAGTCAGACAATTGATCGGTTTTTGTCAGTTTATTTTGAATAATAAATCGGCTCATTAAACCGCGTGCTTTCTTTGCATAAAAGCTGATGACTTTGTATTTACCGTTTTTCTCATCAAGGAAAACAGGCTTAATAATCTTCCCATCTAATTTTTTGGTATTTACCGATTTAAAATATTCGTCAGATGCAAGGTTGACTAAGACTTGGTCTTTTTGCTGAGCAAGAGCCAGATTCAATTGTTTGGTAATGATATCGCCCCAGAATTCATAGAGGTTTTTACCACGGGTATTTTTTAGTGAAATTCCCATTTCAAGGCGATAAGGCTGCATTAAATCTAATGGGCGCAAGATACCATAAAGACCCGATAAAATACGTAAATGGGATTGGGCAAATTCAAAATCTGCTGGGGAAAATGTCTCTGCTTTCATTCCCGTATAAACATCACCTTTAAACGCTAAAATGGCTTGGCGTGCATTTTCAGGGGTAAAGTCTGCGTGCCATTCTGCAAAACGAGCGGCGTTGAGGCCTGCCAATTTATCACTGATTTTCATTAAACTGGCGATATCCACAGGGGTTAACTTACGGCATTCTTTGATGAGCTTTTGCGATTCTGCTAATAACTCAGGTTGCGTAAATTTTGCTGTCGCAAGCGGGCTTTCGTAGTCTAGTGTTTTTGCAGGTGAAATAGTAATAAGCATGACTTGACCCTTTATAAAAGAATAATAACGCTTACTTTAGCAAAAATTCATCCTAAATAGCTAATTGATGCAATAAGGCAAATCAATATTATTCTTTGCTATTGTTAGCTGACGAGATATTTCGCTAAAAGGATTCAGCTTGATATCAAGTTGCGAAACCGATTGCCAATCAAATAGTTGCTTTTGACTAGATTTCCTTGCTTGCAGCAATATGGATGCATGATATTATCTGTAGACGGTGCGGCGATAGCCACAATTCCTTTATAATACGCAAAGTAATTCAAGTTGCAGTCTGTTAGCCAATACATCTACAACTTGAAGCATGACGGGTTACCCTAAATACTTCAAGTTGTAGGTAGGCGGCAAGTAAACGAGTCTCTAGGAGCATACATTAGTATGTGACTAGAGCGAGAGAGCGTAGCCAACACCGCTACAACTTGAAATATAACGGGTATAACAACGAGATTAAAGAAATGACCGATAAACTGACCTCCTTACGTAGTCTGACAACTGTTGTTGCTGATACAGGCGACATCGAAGCAATGAAGCTTTACAAACCACAAGATGCGACCACCAACCCGTCGCTGATCTTAAATGCTGCACAAATTCCTGAGTACCGTAAATTAATTGATGAAGCGGTTGAATGGGCACGTAAGCAAAGCAGCAATCGTGAGCAACAAATTATTGATGCTTGTGACAAACTGGCTGTGAATATCGGTCTGGAAATTCTGAAATTAGTTCCGGGTCGTATTTCTACCGAAGTTGATGCGCGTCTTTCTTATGACGAAGAAGCCTGTATTGCTAAAGCACGTCATTTAATCAAAATGTACAACGATGCGGGTATCAGCAATGATCGCATCCTGATTAAATTAGCGTCTACTTGGCAGGGTATCCGTGCAGCGGAAAAACTGGAAAAAGAAGGCATCAACTGTAACCTGACTTTATTATTTTCTTTTGCTCAAGCACGCGCTTGTGCAGAAGCAGGTGTTTACCTGATCTCTCCATTCGTGGGCCGTATCCTTGACTGGTACAAAGCAAATACTGACAAAAAAGAGTTTGCACCACAAGAAGATCCAGGTGTGGTTTCTGTAACTGAAATCTATAACTACTACAAAGCGCACGGCTATAAAACAGTTGTTATGGGTGCAAGTTTCCGTAATGTGGGCGAAATCATTGAATTAGCAGGTTGCGATCGCTTAACAATCTCCCCAGGCTTACTGAAAGAGCTGTCTGAGTCTGAAGGCACATTAGTACGTAAACTGACTGACGCGGGTAAAACGCAAGAGCCAGGTGCTAAACTGACTGAAGCTGAATTCTACTGGCAGCATAACCAAGATCCAATGGCGGTTGATAAACTGTCTGACGGTATCCGTAAGTTTGCTGTAGACCAAGAAAAACTGGAAAAAATGATTGCGGATTTACTGTAATTTTTCTAGCGTCGTCAAAACCCAGCCAATTGGTTGGGTTTTTTTATGGCTATTTTTCATTGATTTATATCTCAATTTAAATATAAAAAAGCCACAACGCTGCATGAAAATATGCTTCATGGTATGATATTACACCTGTTTATGGGCAAATAAACAGTTTCTGATAAGTCAATTTTTGAGGTTTGTATGAATGAATTGCGCATAGGTCTGGTTTCTGTTTCTGATCGTGCTTCGAGCGGTATTTATGAAGATAAAGGCATCCCTGCATTAGAAGAGTGGTTAGCAAAAACGCTAACAACGCCTTTTCGCATTGAAACGCGGTTAATTCCAGATGAGCAAGTCATGATTGAACAAACTTTGTGTGAGCTGGTGGATGAGTTTGCATGCCATTTAGTGCTTACCACAGGTGGCACAGGGCCTGCTCGTCGTGATGTGACACCAGATGCAACATTAGCCATCGCCGATCGTGAAATGCCAGGGTTTGGTGAGCAAATGCGCCAAATTAGCTTGAAATTCGTTCCCACTGCTATTTTATCGCGTCAAGTCGGCGTGATCCGCAATCAGGCCTTAATTTTAAACTTACCAGGGCAGCCAAAAGCCATTGCTGAAACATTGGAAGGGTTGAAAGATAAGGAAGGAAATGTACTGGTATCAGGGATTTTTGCGAGTGTTCCTTATTGCATTCAATTGCTCGATGGCCCGTATGTGGAAACTGATCCTACAATCGTTAAGGCGTTTAGGCCAAAATCGGCGATCCGTACTGAATAAGTTTTGAATACAATCAGGTGAGCATTCACTCACCTGATTAAATACCATTAGCAATAATTAGCCGCGCTGGCCAATAGGTAGCACAGTTCTGCCGTATTGCTCATTTAACACTTCTGCGACCGCTAAATAGAACGCACTCGCACCACAGATAATTCCTTCGAAACCTGCAAATTGGAGTAGCGCAGCGTTGCCCGTTAGATTGCCAATAGCAAGTAAGGCAAATAAGACTGTTAAGCTACCAAAAACAAATTGCAGCACAACGTTAGCTTTAAATGTGCCAAGGAACATGAAAAAGGTAAAAATCCCCCAAATAGCAAGGAAAACGCCTAAAAATTCAGGCGAGGTGGCTTCGGCTAACCCCATAGTTGGTAAAAATAATAAACCAACTAATGCAATCCAAAACATCCCATAAGAGGTAAATGCGGTTGCGCCAAATGTATTGCCCTTTTTATATTCAATCAGCCCTGCGATAAATTGGGCAATCCCACCATAAAAAATACCCATGCTTAAAATAACGGATGAAAGTGGAAAAAATCCTGCGTTATGAATATTCAACAGGATGGTTGTCATACCAAAGCCTAGTAAACCAAGTGGGCCTGGATTTGCAAGAGAGCTAGACTGCATATAACCTCTGGTAAAATATATAAAATTCAAATAGATAAAAAGAAATAAACACCGCTAAAATGGCAGTGGCGGCGAATCATACGCAGTTTTAGTTGCCTAAACAATGATCACAAGACAGGTTTTTTTGCAATAAATGCAAATTTTTTTTAATTCCCCCCTTGATGAATGGATTTACGACCCCATCTTTAAAGCATCAACCGATATCTCTGTGAATTATTGCGTATTGAAAAATAATTTAGGCTCAGGGTGAAAAACGCCCTTGAAAAAGAAATATTGAGCCGCATATAGATTGATATCGAAATCATAGTGAAAAGAATTCCTTTGGAGGCGTTTTAGATGGGTAAAATTATTGGTATCGACTTGGGTACAACTAACTCATGCGTTGCAATTATGGATGGTACTACCGCTCGTGTTCTGGAGAACAGCGAGGGTGACAGAACTACTCCTTCCATCATTGCGTACACTCAAGATGGTGAAATTTTAGTTGGTCAGCCAGCAAAACGTCAGGCTGTTACTAACCCAGAAAATACTTTATTTGCAATCAAACGTTTGATTGGTCGTCGTTTCCAAGACGAAGAAGTTCAGCGCGATGTCGCTATCATGCCATACAAAATCATTGCTGCAGATAACGGCGATGCTTGGTTAGATGTGAAAGGCCAAAAAATGGCACCGCCACAAGTTTCAGCTGAAGTTCTGAAAAAAATGAAGAAAACAGCGGAAGATTACTTGGGTGAGCCAGTCACAGAAGCGGTTATCACTGTGCCTGCTTACTTTAACGATGCTCAGCGTCAAGCAACTAAAGATGCGGGTCGTATCGCTGGTTTAGAAGTAAAACGTATTATCAACGAACCAACAGCAGCAGCATTAGCTTATGGTTTAGATAGAGAAGTTGGTAACCGTACAATTGCTGTTTACGACTTAGGTGGTGGTACATTCGACTTATCAATCATCGAAATTGATGAAGTTGATGGCGAAAAAACCTATGAAGTGTTAGCAACCAATGGTGATACTCACTTAGGTGGTGAAGACTTCGATACACGTTTAATCAACTACTTAGTTGAAGAATTCAAAAAAGAACAAGGTGTTGACCTGCGTAACGATCCGTTAGCAATGCAACGTCTGAAAGAATCTGCAGAAAAAGCGAAAATTGAGCTGTCTTCTGCACAACAAACTGATGTGAACCTGCCATATATCACTGCTGATGCAACAGGTCCAAAACACATGAACATCAAAGTGACTCGTGCAAAATTAGAGTCACTGGTAGAAGACTTAGTTAAGCGTTCAATGGAGCCAGTGAAAGTTGCACTGCAAGACGCAGGTTTAAGTGTGAGTGAAATCAACGATGTTATTTTAGTTGGTGGCCAAACACGTATGCCAATGGTTCAAAAAGTTGTTGCTGACTTCTTTGGTAAAGAACCACGTAAAGACGTTAACCCAGACGAAGCGGTTGCAATGGGTGCTGCAGTACAAGGTGGTGTTTTAGCAGGTGATGTTAAAGACGTTCTGTTACTTGACGTAACGCCTCTGTCTTTAGGTATCGAAACCATGGGTGGCGTGATGACTTCGTTAATTTCGAAGAATACCACTATCCCAACAAAACACAGCCAAGTGTTCTCAACCGCGGAAGATAACCAAGCAGCCGTGACGATCCATGTTCTGCAAGGTGAACGTAAACGTGCGTGTGATAACAAATCACTGGGTCAATTTAACTTAGACGGTATCCAAGCAGCACCACGTGGTATGCCACAAATCGAAGTGACTTTCGACATCGATGCTGATGGTATCTTACATGTGTCTGCGAAAGACAAAAACAGCGGTCGTGAGCAAAACATCACCATTAAGGCTTCTTCAGGCCTGAACGACGAAGAAATCGAAAAAATGGTACGTGACGCAGAAGCGAACGCAGAAGCTGACCGTAAATTTGAAGAGTTAGTGCAGGTTCGTAACCAAGCTGACCAACTGGTTCACGGTACACGTAAACAAATCGAAGAAGCAGGTGACAAATTACCAGCGGACGATAAAGCAAACATCGAAAAAGCAACATCTGAGTTAGAAGCTGCAGCGAAAGGCGAAGATAAAGCAGATATCGAAGCGAAAATCCAAGCTTTAGTCACTGCATCTGCAAAACTTCTGGAAATCGCACAGCAACAAGCTCAATCAGGCGGTGCCGGTGCAGCTGGCGCAGAAGCGAAGAAAGATGATGATGTTGTTGACGCTGAGTTTGAAGAAGTTAACGACAAAGACAAAAAATAATGCCCTTAGCGGGCGCAGTAGCTGTAGCGAAGATGGTTAATAGTTACTGATACCGGATACGGGCGTTGAGGGAACTCTGCGCCCGTTCCGCATGTTAAGGGTAAATTAAATGGCAAAAAGAGACTTTTATCAGGTTTTAGAACTTGAAAAGAATGCTTCAGAAAAAGACATAAAAAGAGCGTATAAGCGCTTAGCAATGAAATACCATCCTGACCGTAATCAGGGCAATAAAGACGAATCTGAAGAAAAATTTAAAGAAATTAAAGAAGCTTACGAAGTTCTTTCCGATGAGCAAAAACGTGCCGCTTATGACCAATATGGTCATGCTGCGTTTGAACAAGGCGGAATGGGCGGCGGCGGGTTTGGCGGTGGCGCTGACTTTAGCGATATCTTTGGTGACGTCTTCGGTGATATTTTCGGAGGCGGTCGCAGACAGCAACGCCCAAGCCGTGGCTCTGATCTGCAGTACAACATGGAATTGACTCTTGAAGAGGCTGTCCGTGGAGTGACCAAAGAAATTCGTATTCCGACGCTAGAAACCTGTGATGTGTGCCATGGTAATGGTGCGAAACCAGGAACCAGTGCTGATACTTGTTCCACTTGTCATGGTATGGGCCAAGTGCATATGCGCCAAGGCTTTTTCTCGGTACAACAACCTTGCCCAACTTGCCACGGTCGCGGAAAAGTTATCAAAGACCCATGCAACAAATGCCATGGTCATGGTCGTGTTGAAAGATATAAAACACTATCAGTTAAAATTCCAGCGGGGGTTGATACGGGTGATCGCGTTCGCTTATCGGGTGAAGGTGAAGCGGGTGAGAACGGAGCTCCAGCAGGCGATTTATTCGTTCAAGTTCATGTATTACCTCATAACATTTTTGAGCGTGATGGTAATAACCTGCATTGCGAAGTACCAATTAACTTTGCCGATGCAGCTTTGGGCGGTGAAATTGAAGTTCCAACCCTTGATGGTCGTGTAAAACTGAAAATTCCAGCAGAGACACAAACAGGTAAAATTTTCCGTATGAAAGGAAAAGGTGTGAAATCTGTGCGTGGAGGTCTGCAAGGCGATTTGATGTGCCACATTGTTGTTGAAACTCCCGTAAAACTGAATGAGAAGCAAAAAGCGTTACTCAAAGAGTTTGGCGAGTCTTTAGGTGGCAAAAGCGGAGAAAAAAATAGTCCGCGTTCCAAAAGCTTCCTAGATGGCGTGAAAAAATTCTTTGATGATTTAACGAACAAATAATGTGTTAATTATTTAATAAATTAGAATGGCTGGTCTGTGAAATACAGAACCAGCCATTTTATTATGTTATTTAACCACTTCCCCGCTAGCAATAACGGTTTCACGTACTTTGTTTGCAAAGTCTTGTGCTTCTTGGATAATCACTTTTTCATCAGCGGTGAGTAATTGGCGGTCTTGCATCAAAACTTTACCGTCTACTATCGTATGGCGAACATTAGCCCCATTCGCGCCATAAACAAGTGCGGCATATGGGCTATACATTGGAACCATATTAGGTGATTTAGTATCAATAACAATAATATCTGCAAGTTTACCCGCTTCAAGTGAGCCTAATTTATCTTCCATATGCAGAACTTTAGCTGAGCCTTTGGTGGCTAGCTCGACAACAGTGAGCGGCGGCATTGCAGCTCGGTCTTTGTTCTCTAGTTTATGAATTTTACCGACTAAATTAAGCTCATTTAATGTTGTTAGAGTATTGCTCGACATTGGGCCATCGGTTCCTAACCCTACCCGAATGCCTTTTTCTAACATAGTCGTGACAGGCGCAACGCCTTTTGCTGATTTGGTGTTGGCACTGATATTATGTGCGACACCGACATCGTATTTTTTCAGCAAATCCATATCTTGCTCATTCACCATAATTGCGTGTGCAGCAATGACTTTATTATTCAGTGCGCCAATATCAGCCATGTATTGAACAGGGCTTTTACCACCTGTTCGCTTAGCAATTTCTTCTTGCTCGCGATCGGTTTCGGCTAAGTGGATCATGACTGGAACATTTAATTCTTGAGATAATGTTGAAATTTGCTGTAAATGCTCAGTTGAGTTGGTATATGGAGCATGGGGTGCAAAAGCTGGAGTTATGCGTGGATGGTCTTTGTATTGATTAATAAAACTCACTGCATATTGAATACCTTCATCTGCATTTTGCGCATCAGCAACAGGAAACTGGATCACGGACTCACCTAAAACAGCTCTTAAGCCAATTTTATCAACCGTTTTTGCCACTTCGTCTTCAAAATAATACATATCGACATATGTTGTGACGCCCCCCTTAATCATTTCAATATTGGCAAGATTCGCACCAACGCGTACCATTTCACGGCTTACCATCTTGTTTTCTAGGGGAAATATATAACGATGTAAGCGGTCTGGAACATCATCCGCCAATGAACGAAAAACAGTCATTGATGCATGAGTATGGGTATTAATTAGACCTGGCATGACAATGTCTCCCTCGACATTGAGCACATTCGTAGCTTGATAGTCTTTTGCAAGCTCTGGTCCACCTACGGCAATGATTTTATTTTCTTTAATGACAACGGTACCGTTTTTGATGATGTGGTTTTTAGCATCCATCGTTAAGACTGTACCATCAACTATCATCATATCCACAGGTGTGACAGAAAAGCTTGCAAAAGAAGACGTCATTGTTGCAAGTGCTAATAAAGACTTTGTAAAAGACATTGCTACCTCATATCCAAATGAAAAATCAGTTTTTATTCTTTATAAAAGGCTCAAGTGGATTTATTAAAAACCACACTCTAATACCTAAATATAAGGGATTGATATTTATGTTCAGTCCCTTATCGCGGGCTAACTGCTAAGTTTGGCAAGTAAAACACCCGATAAAATAACTATGCAGGCAAGAACTCGCATTAAGTTGAACTTTTCTTTTAAAAAGACAATCGAAAGGAACATTGCAAAGAGTACGCTGGTTTCTCTGATGGCTGCTACCATAACTATAGGTGCTTGGCTCATTGCCCAAATAGCAATGCCATAGCTCACTAATTGCATTAACCCACCTAATAACCCAGAACGCCAATATTGCTGAATACCGAGCACAAGTGTTGTGCGATATTTAATAATACCTGAAATAGTTAAGACGATACCATTTAATAAAAATAGCCAAAGTGTGTAGACGACAGGGTCTTCACTGGCTCGAGCTCCGTGGCCATCTGAAAGTGTGTAGCAGGCTGTGAAAAAGGCTGTACATAAGGCAAAAGTTAACGCTTTTCCTTTGATATTTAATTGAAATTTTCTTCCAGCAAAGGCGATGAGTAAAACACCACTAATAATGAGCAGTATGCCAATAAAACCCATTAATGGAATAAACTCATTGAATAATACAGCGCCAAGCAATGCTGTAATCAGTGGCGCGGAACCTCGTGAAATAGGGTAAATCTGGCTCAAATCACCGTGAGTATAGGCCTGGCTTAAAAAGTAGGTGTAGCCAATGTGGAACAATACCGATAAGGCCAACCAGTGCATTGCTTGGGGAGAAGGTAGCCCCAACCAAAATATTGCTGGAATGGCGAGCACACCCGAAAAAAAAGAAATCATGACGAGACCAAAAAAACGGTCATTACCAAATTTAACTAAGGCGTTCCAAGTTGCATGGCAAAAAGCAGCAAAAAGGACGGCGAGTAATACGTAAGTAGTCATAATTTAAGGATAAAGATTATTTTTTTGTTTGAAAAATAAATAACGTTGTTGTTGCGAAGCGCTTCGCAAAACGATTGTAACTCAGTCTCCCATATTAAAAATTATTGCGAAACCCTTCGAACAGAAAAAATAGATGATTGCGACAAGAACATCAAAAAATGTAAATTAGAAAAACGAGAAAAAGTTGAATTTATAAAGTCACTTTTTAAAAAATTTATTATTTGTTTTTATAAAAGTTGTCTATAGTGAAATTAACGTTTTTTTATCATTTTGAGTGATCCCTAACCTAAATAGATCGCTAATTCCGAGCTTTAATGGATGAATAAACGATTTTTTACGAATTAATAATTAGCATAATATTAACATTCAAAAAATATTGAGGTTAAAATAAATGACAGCAATTATTCGTAAATTTTTAAGGTTAGAAGCAGCAGGGGGCTTACTCCTGATTATTGCTGCCATAGTTGCTTTGATTATGGCTAATACGCCATTGCAAGGCGCTTATCAGCAATTTTTAACGATCCCAGTATCGATTAAAATTTCAGACTTTGGGCTAGATAAACCATTAATTTTATGGATTAATGACTTCCTAATGGCTATTTTTTTCTTAGTCGTGGGTCTTGAGGTTAAACGTGAATTATTGGAAGGATCCTTAGCTGGTCGTGATAAAGCTATATTTCCAGCAATTGCAGCATTAGGTGGGATGATTGTTCCTGCACTAATTTACCTGCTTTTTAATGGTGGAAATGAAATCACTCAACAAGGTTGGGCAATACCAGCGGCAACAGATATTGCATTTGCTTTAGGTGTTATGGCGTTATTAGGTAAGCGCGTACCCACTGAGTTAAAGGTCTTTTTATTGGCGCTAGCTATTATCGATGATCTTGGTGTTATTGTGATTATTGCCTTTTTCTATACAAGCTCTGTATCAATGATTGCGCTCGGCTTAGCTGCTTTATGTATTGCAATATTGGTCACTATGAATTGGCGCAAAGTGGAAAATACAGCAGCTTATTTAGTTATAGGGCTGATATTGTGGGTATGTATATTAAAGTCAGGTGTTCATGCTACATTGGCGGGGGTGATTGTTGGTTTCTTAATTCCATTAAGGGGCACAAATCAAACAAAACCTTCTGAAGAGCTTGAGCATGTCTTACATCCGTGGGTTGTCTATTTAATCTTACCTATTTTTGCATTTGCAAATTCAGGCGTTCAATTACAAGGCATCACCTTTGATGGGTTATTGAGTCCGTTACCGCTTGGTGTGGCTGCAGGGTTAGTATTGGGTAAGCCAATTGGGATTTTCTTATTTAGTTGGACTTCGGTAAAACTTGGCTTTGCGAAATTACCTGAGTCGATTAATTTGAAGCAAGTTTTTGCTGTTTCGGTGTTATGTGGGATCGGTTTTACTATGTCTATTTTTATAACTGGGCTCGCATTCGATGGTATTGATGAGGTATATAGTACTTACTCACGCCTAGGTATTTTAATTGGCTCCACAGTGGCAGCAGTGCTCGGTTATTTTATGTTAAGAGTAGTCTTACCGAAACAAAAACAGTTAGCGTGAACTAGAATTATAAAGTAATTTAGTTAATTCTTAGTAAGAATTTCCGAACTAATATTCTATGATATGCCGTAGTGTATCTTTTGCAGATACACTACGGTTATACATAATAAAAGCCCCTGATTCATGGGGACAGGTAGATATGTATGGTGAATAGCACCAAGTGTGGTTATTGACGATACAAAAGGAATCGATATGCGGGTTTCACATTTAAATTTTAACCATCTTTACTACTTTTGGCATGTATGTAAAGAGGGCTCTGTCGTGGGGGCGGCTGAAGCACTTTACCTGACTCCTCAGACCATAACAGGCCAAATAAAGGCGCTAGAAGAGCGTTTAGGTGGTAAATTATTTAAGCGACAGGGGCGTGGTTTAGTGCCTTCCGAACTCGGGCAACTTATTTTTCGCTACGCAGATAAAATGTTTATGCTTAGCCAAGAAATGCTCGATATAGTTAATTACAGCAGAGAGTCCAACTTACTATTTGATGTTGGTGTTGCTGATACATTGTCAAAACAGTTAGTTAGCCGAATATTGGAAACGACAGTTGTTGAGCATGAACAGATTCACTTGCGCTGTTTTGAATCAACTCACGAACTGTTATTAGAGCAACTTAGCCAACATAAGTTGGATATGATTTTATCGGACTGCCCAGTTGATTCATCACAGCAGGAAGGCCTGTTTTCCGTTAAATTGGGTGAATGCAGTATGAGCTTTTTTTGCCGTCAGCCAATACCGAAAAAGCCATTTCCTGAATGTTTAGAAGAGCGTCGCTTACTGATTCCTGGAAGACGTTATCTTTTAGGTCGGCATATTTTAGCTTGGATACGGAATAAAAATTTACAAGTTGAGGTATTAGGCGAGTTCGATGATGCTGCATTAATGAAAGCGTTTGGCATGCATTATAATGCTATTTTTGTTGCTCCTTCTCAGTATACACCTGACCTTTTAGGCGGAGAAGATATTGTAGAATTAGGGCGATTAGAAAATGTAAAAGAAGAATATTACGTTATTTTTGCAGAAAGAATGATTCAGCATCCAGCAGTGCAGCGAGTTTGCAATAAAGATTTTTCAGAATTATTTTCAGTGTCATTTGACAAGTTAGGGCAGTAAATTAAGCAAATAAAAAAACCGGCCTAGGCCGGTTTTTTTAGCTAATCAAGAAGCAAAATTACATTGCTTTAATTTGAGCAACTAAGTTAGCTTTATGACGTGCTGCTTTATTTTTGTGGATCAGGCCTTTACTGGCGTGACGATCAACAATAGGTTGCATGTCATTGAATGCTTTCTGAGCAGCTTCTTTATCGCCTGCAGCGATAGCAAGGTAAACTTTCTTGATAAAAGTACGTACCATAGAGCGACGGCTAGCGTTGTGCTGGCGACGTTTCTCTGACTGAACGGCACGTTTCTTAGCTGATTTGATATTAGCCAAGGTCCAACTCCCAAATGTATTCTATTGAGGACAATTCAAAGGTCGAGGAATATGCCCTTTCGCCCTGCATTTGTCAATGGATTTGTGCAAATAAACATCGTGTACTTCGATGTCCATGCGCTGTGAATGGTGCAAGATTCTATCAGCAAATATGAGAAGAATACAGATCTTAGCGTGAAAAAATGCGTAATTGATGTCAGAAAATTAAAAACAATCACGATAGAAAAAAATTTTAGCCCATCAATAAGAGGGGAGTATGATATTTGCTCGCTTATTGATTGCTTATTAATCACGAAATGTGTTTAGCTATAGGCATTGATGAGAAAACGATAAAAATTGAATATTTTTAGAGACCTCGGAACAAATTTGTTGTATTGATAATCCATTGGTTATCCCAACATTTTTTGATATCTATGCCTAATTGCTCATATTGGGTAGCATTGTGGCTTGTTGTTCACGTAAAATAGATGGCTATTAGGTCGTGTTAGAATCAAAAAAATAGGGTTTAATGTAACCTTTTGCGAACTAAGGTTAACCTTATGCGTCGTACAAGGTATAATCCTGCAATTTCCTCGGTATTGAGCCTGTTATGGAGCTAATTCGCGGTATACAGAATATCCGGGCGTGCCATCATGGTTGCGTGCTGACTATTGGTAATTTTGACGGTGTTCATCGTGGGCACCAAGTATTACTTCAAAATTTGAAACTCAAGGGTAAGGAACTTGGCTTACCTACGGTTGTGATGATTTTTGAGCCACAACCTCTTGAATTTTTTATTGGTGACAAAGCGCCTGCGCGTTTGACACGTTTAAGAGATAAAGTTAAATACCTCGCAGACAGTGGTATTGACTACCTTCTTTGTGTTGAATTTAACCAGCACTTTGCCTCTTTAACACCCGCTGAGTTTGTCTCAGATTTACTGGTTGACAAATTAGGGGTGAAATATCTCGCCATCGGTGATGATTTCCGTTTTGGGAAAAATCGCATGGGGGATTTTGCCTTTTTGCAGCAAGCAGGTGAAGAGTTTGGGTTTGAGGTTGCTGATACAGAAAGCTTTTGTGATTCAGGTCTTCGCATCAGCAGCACGGCCATTCGTAAGGCTATTCAGGTTAACGACCTTGAATTGGCGGAAAACCTGTTAGGGCATGCCTATCGTATTAGTGGGCGAGTGGTTCATGGTAACCAGCTTGGCAGAACAATAGGTTTTCCGACGGCAAACCTACCATTAAAACGTTTAGTCACACCAGTGACGGGTGTGTATGCTGTAGAAGTTTATGGTTTAGGTGATAAGCCTTTGCCTGGTGTGGCGAATATCGGCACACGACCGACTGTATCTGGAAAAGGAACGCAGTTAGAAGTTCATCTGATTGATGCCACTATGGATTTATATGGGCGTCATATCGATGTAGTGTTACGTAAGAAATTACGTGATGAGCAGCGGTTTGCTTCGTTGGAAGCGCTTAAGGAGCAAATTGCTAATGATGTAATTGCAGCAAGAGAATATCTTACTGCAATAGGAATCAGATAATTTAGCGGAAAATTGGAACTGAGAATCGATGAGTGACTATAAAAATACCCTGAATCTACCAGAAACAGGGTTCCCAATGCGTGGCGATCTCGCTAAACGCGAACCACAGATGTTAGAGCGCTGGTACAAAGAAGGTTTGTACCAAGCAATCCGTAAAGCAAAATCGGGCAAGAAAACCTTTATTCTGCACGATGGCCCTCCATATGCTAACGGCAGTATTCATATTGGTCACTCAGTTAACAAAATTCTCAAAGATATTATTATTAAATCCAAAGGATTAGCGGGTTATGATTCCCCGTATATTCCTGGTTGGGATTGCCATGGCTTACCGATTGAACACAAAGTTGAACAAATCGTGGGTAAACCAGGAGAAAAAGTTTCCGCCGCTGAATTTCGTGCACAATGCCGCCAATATGCAAAAGAGCAAATTGAAGGCCAAAAAGCTGACTTTATACGTCTTGGTGTATTAGGTGAGTGGGATAAACCCTACTTAACCATGGACTTCAAAACCGAAGCCCACATCATCAGAGCGTTAGCAAAAACCATTGCAAACGGCCATTTAGTGAAAGGTGCTAAGCCTGTTCATTGGTGTACAGCATGTGGTTCTTCATTAGCTGAAGCTGAAGTTGAGTATTATGACAAAACTTCCCCATCTATCTACGTTCGTTTCCCTGCAGTAGATAGCAAAGTGGTGTGTGAAAAATTCGGGGTTACGAGTGATAAAACGCCATCACTGGTTATCTGGACAACAACACCGTGGACATTGCCTGCTAACCGCGCAATCTCGTTGAATCCTGAATTTAAATACAACTTGGTACAAGCGAATGGCGAATTAGTCATTTTAGCAGCTGACCTTGTTGAAGATGTAATGAAAACTGTTGGTATCGACGAATGGGCAGTTTTAGGTGAATGTGAAGGTTCTGCGCTTGAACTGCTGCGTTTTGAACATCCATTTATGGGCTTTGATGTTCCTGCTATCTTAGGTGACCATGTTACATTAGATGCAGGTACAGGTGCCGTTCATACTGCGCCAGGCCATGGTCCTGAGGACTATGTGGTTGGCCAAAAATACGGTTTAGAGACAGCAAACCCTGTTGGGCCAGACGGTTGTTTCTTAGCCAATACCTATCCAACACTGGATGGTGTGTTCATTTTTAAAGCTAATGATTTAATTGTTGAGCTGTTAAATGAAAAAGGCGCGTTGCTGTATAAAAAAGCAATCACGCACAGCTACCCATGTTGCTGGCGTCATAAAACCCCCGTTATTTTCCGTGCAACACCACAATGGTTTATTGGCATGGATAAAAATGGCTTACGCGAACAATCATTGAAAGAAATTGATATCGTTCAGTGGATCCCTGGTTGGGGTCGCGCACGTATTGAGTCAATGGTTGAAAACCGCCCTGACTGGTGTATCTCTCGCCAGCGTACTTGGGGAACGCCGATGTCTTTGTTTGTTCATAAAGATACGGAAGAGCTGCATCCTCGTACGTTAGAATTAATGGAAGAAGTCGCTAAACGTGTTGAAGTTGACGGTATTCAAGCATGGTGGGATCTTGACCCAGCTGAATTACTGGGTGATGAAGCTGAAACCTACCGTAAAGTACCAGATACACTAGACGTCTGGTTTGACTCTGGGTCTACACACTTTGCCGTGGTTGATGCACGTCCTGAATTCCATGGTAATTCAGCTGACATGTACTTGGAAGGCTCTGACCAACACCGTGGCTGGTTCATGTCCTCATTGATGTTATCAACAGCAATGAAAGGCAAAGCGCCATATCGCCAAGTGTTAACGCACGGTTTCACCGTTGATGGCCAAGGCCGTAAAATGTCTAAATCATTAGGCAATACGGTAAGTCCACAAGATGTCATGAATAAACTGGGTGCAGATATTCTGCGTCTATGGGTTGCTTCGACGGATTATACAGGTGAAATCGCGGTCTCTGATGAAATCTTAAAACGTGCAGCGGATTCATATCGCCGTATTCGTAATACTGCCCGCTTCTTGTTGGCGAACCTTAATGGTTTCAATCCAGAAACGGACATGGTGAAACCTGAAGACATGGTGGTGTTAGACCGTTGGGCGGTTAGCCGTGCGCTTGAAGCACAACAAGAAATCGCCAAAGCGTATGATGAATATGATTTCCTTTCCGTTATTCAGCGTTTAATGCATTTCTGCTCTATCGAAATGGGTTCGTTCTATCTGGATATCATTAAAGACCGTCAGTACACAGCGAAAGGCGACAGCTTAGCGCGTCGTAGCTGCCAAACAGCTCTGTTCCATATCGTTGAAGCGTTAGTACGTTGGATAGCCCCAGTACTTTCTTTCACTTCAGACGAAATCTGGAATGAATTACCAGGAAAACATGCTCAATTCGTTCTAACCGAAGAATGGTATAACGGCTTATTTGGTTTAGATGAGTCAAATGAAATGAATAACAGCTTCTGGTCTGAACTGCTGGCGGTTCGCGGTGAAGTGAATAAAGTGTTAGAGCAAGCGCGTACAGATAAACACATTGGTGGCTCACTAGAGGCTGCGGTGACGTTATATGCAGATAAAGACTTAGCAAACAAACTGCAAAGTTTAGGTGATGAACTGCGTTTCGTTCTGCTGACTTCTCAAGCGACTGTCGCGGATATTGCAACGGCGTCTGCTGATGCGCAAGAGAGCGAGTTAAAAGGCCTTAAAATTGCCTTTAGTAAAGCGGAAGGCGAAAAATGCCCACGTTGCTGGCATTATGCGAGCGATATCGGCTCATCAAGCGAGCAACCAGAAATTTGTGGTCGCTGTGTGACGAACGTAGCCGGTGACGGCGAATTGCGTAAGTTTGCTTAATGAAGACGCCTATTTGTTCTACTGGCCTGCGTTGGTTATGGCTAACCATCGTGATTATCGTGGCAGATTTAGGAATAAAGCAGTTGGTGCTAAAAGACCTGAATCTGTATGAACCACATGCTGTAATGCCATTTTTCAACATCATGTACGCCCAAAATTTTGGTGCGGCATTTAGTTTCTTGGCTGATGAAGGCGGCTGGCAGCGTTGGTTCTTTGCGGGTATTGCGGTGGGAATTTCCATTATTTTAATGGTGATGATGTACCGCCAAAGCGCGCAAAAACGCCTATCCAATATTGCTTACGCACTCATTATTGGCGGGGCAATTGGCAACCTTAGCGACCGTCTGGTTCATGGGTTTGTCGTTGATTACCTTGATATTTATGTCGGTAATTGGCACTGGCCAACATTCAACCTAGCTGATATGGCAATTTGTATTGGTGCTGCTTTAGTTATTTTGGAAGGTTTTTTACCAGAAAAGCCAAAGCAGGAAAAAGCCAAATAAATTGGTAGCACAATAGGTTACAATGTAATGACACACAGCCCAGATTTTCTGGGCTGAATTTTATGACAAAATAGGTTTGGTTTATGTCTACTCAAATACAGGCTCAGAGCGCAGTTTTACTGCATTTCACATTGAAATTGGAAGATGGCTCTACAGCCGATTCTTCACACGCACAAGGAAAGCCTGCGTTGTTTGTGTTAGGGAATGATTCGTTATCACCTGAACTTGAGGACAAATTAATTGGGCTTAACGAAGGTGAAAAGAAAAATTTTTCATTACCTGGTGATACTGTTTTTGGTAAACATAACCCTGATTTAGTGCAGTATTTTTCATTGCGTGATTTTATGGATACAGGTATCCCTGAAATTGGGACTATCATGTTATTTACCGCAATGAATGGCAGCGAAATGCCTGGTGTAGTAAAATCGATCGAAGGTGAATCGATCACTGTTGATTTTAATCACCCACTCGCTGAGCAACAAATTAGCTTTGAAATTGAAGTGCTTGAAGTAGACCCGCAATTGGAGAATCACAATGCAAATATTAATGGCTAACCCTCGTGGTTTTTGTGCTGGTGTTGACCGCGCAATTAGCATTGTAGAAAGGGCATTAGAACTATACGGCGCACCTATCTATGTTCGTCATGAAGTGGTTCATAACCGTTATGTAGTTGATGATTTGCGTCAGCGTGGTGCTATTTTTATTGAAGAAATTTCTGAAGTACCAGATGGTTCAATCTTAATTTTTTCTGCACATGGTGTGTCACAAGCTATCCGCCAAGAAGCACGTTCTCGTGATTTGACCATGCTATTTGATGCAACATGCCCACTAGTGACTAAAGTACACATGGAAGTCGCTCGTGCAAGCCGTAAAGGTAAAGAAGCGATTTTGATTGGGCATGCGGGGCATCCAGAAGTCGAAGGGACAATGGGGCAATATAGCAACCCTGAAGGTGGTATGTATCTTGTTGAAAGCCCAGAAGATGTTTGGAAATTGAAAGTTAAAGACGAAAATAATTTATCGTTTATGACACAAACGACACTTTCTGTGGATGACACTTCAGATGTCATTGATGCACTAACCGCACGTTTCCCTAGTATTGTTGGGCCACGTAAAGATGATATTTGTTATGCAACAACCAATAGGCAGGAAGCGGCAAGAGAGCTGGCTGAGCGTGCAGATATTGTGCTAGTTGTAGGCTCTAAAAACTCATCAAACTCAAACCGTCTTGCTGAACTTGCATCAAGAATGCAAAAACCTGCATTTTTGATTGATGGTGCAGAAGACATCCAAACTGAGTGGCTAACGGATAAAAATATTATTGGTTTAACGGCTGGGGCGTCAGCGCCTGATATTTTAGTTCGTCAAGTTATTGATAGATTAAAAGAGCTTGGTGCAGACTCTGTTGTTGAACTACAAGGCCGTGAAGAAAATATTGTTTTTGAAGTGCCAAAAGAATTGCGAGTCGAAGTTAAAGAAATTAACTAATACATAGCATACATAGCAGCATATTATTCAAAGAGTCATTTTGTATCATCAAGGTGGCTCGGTCTTTTTTATTCTGATTTTTTCTTTCCTACTTTTCTTATCATCAACACTTTTTCTGATAATCAGTCCGCGTTCTACGTTTTTGTTAATAACTGTCGATTAATACTGGCAGAATCTCATCATGATGGTTAATCTGTAACGCAATAATAAACTAAATTGTTTGTGAAAAATATTGATATTCACGTGAGATACTCAGTTTAAATTTAGTCATTTGCATCAATAATGAAAAAGGATGAACCATGGAAAATTCAGTGGTACGTGTTGCGATTGTCGGCTCAGGTGGTCGTATGGGACGGCAGTTAATTCAAGCGGCACAACAACAAGATGGCATTCAATTAGGCGCTGCTATTGAGCGAGAAGGCTCTTCGCTGATTGGCGCAGATGCAGGTGAGCTTGCAGGAGTTGGTAAACTAGGAATTTATATTACGAATTCTCTTGATAAAGTCGTTGATGATTTTGATGTTGTTATTGATTTCACCCGGCCTGAAGGCACGCTGCATTATTTAGCATTTTGCAAAGCTAACCAAAAGGGCATGGTTATTGGCACAACAGGTTTTGATGAACAAGGGAAACAAGCTATTGCTGATGCGGCAAAAGTCATTCCAATTGTGTTCGCGGCAAACTTTAGCGTCGGTGTTAATCTAGTCCTTAAATTACTGGAAAAAGCAGCAAAAGTGATGGGAACTTACACCGATATTGAAATTGTGGAAGCTCACCATCGTCATAAAGTTGATGCTCCGTCTGGTACTGCATTAGCTATGGGGGAATCTATTGCGGGTGCGCTAGGAAAGGATCTAAAAGACTGCGCAGTATATACCCGTGAAGGTTATACTGGTGAGCGTGAAGCTGGCACTATCGGTTTTGCAACAATTCGAGCAGGAGACATTGTTGGTGAACATACGGCGATGTTCGCTGATATCGGCGAACGCGTAGAGATCACACATAAGGCATCGAGCAGGATGACCTTTGCAAATGGTGCTATTAAAGCATCTTCTTGGGTTTTTTCTAAAAAATCTGGGTTATATGATATGAAAGATGTGCTTTGTCTTGATGATCTTTGATTTTTTATTTTAAATTATCATTATAAATCAATAAATTATTTATTATTTATTGGTTTATAATGGCTTTTGTTATTATTTTATTTTAAATTGATATTTTCCGTTTAATTTATCTGTAAAACTGACTTTTATTCGAGTTAATTTCCCTTTAATCTCAATTCAAGCTGCGTTATTATCAATTGTGCAGTTATCTTACTTGGCAACCGTTTACTTATTCATATTGGCTATCATTTTCAGTGCTCACGTTAAGTAAACTGGGGTTGTTGTCTATAAAAGTAAGATAAAAGTGTAAAAAATGCATTTTTTTCTAGACAAGACCCTATCTCATCATTAGAATGCGCGCAATTTGCCAAAAATTTGCTTAAAAACTCATTTTGGCATTGATTTAGATCGCAAAATCTGAATTAATATGCAAAAAACGTGATTTATTATTCTCCGGAGGGTGTTTTGATTAAGTCAGCTATATTGGTTCTGGAAGACGGAACCCAATTCCACGGGCGTGCCATCGGTGCTGAAGGGGCCGCAGTTGGAGAAGTCGTTTTCAATACGTCAATGACCGGATATCAAGAAATAATTACAGACCCTTCCTATTCCCGCCAAATTGTTACTCTCACTTATCCCCATATTGGTAATGTCGGCACTAATGCTGATGATGAAGAATCCCTAAATGTTCATGCTCAAGGCTTAATCATTCGTGACTTACCATTGGTTTACAGTAACTTTCGTGGGCAAGAAGGGCTATCCGAGTATCTGAAGCGCCACAAGGTTGTGGCAATTGCAGATATCGATACACGTAAACTGACCCGTTTATTAAGAGAGAAAGGGGCTCAGAATGGGTGCATTATTGCAGGAGATAACCCTGATGTGGCGCTTGCGCTAGAAAAAGCACGTAACTTTTCTGGGCTTAATGGGTTAGATTTGGCAAAAGAAGTGTGTACTAAAGAAGCCTATAGTTGGACCCAAGGCTCATGGACGCTAGAAAACGGCCAACAAGGTGCTAAATCAGTTGAAGAGTTACCATTGCATGTTGTTGCTTACGACTTCGGTGCAAAACGCAACATTCTACGCATGTTAGTTGACCGTGGTTGTCGTTTAACGGTGGTGCCTGCGACAACATCAGCAGAAGCAGTACTCGCAATGAATCCAGACGGAATTTTCTTGTCGAATGGCCCTGGCGACCCAGCGCCATGTGATTATGCAATCAAGGCGATTAAAACATTTTTAACAACGGATATCCCTGTTTTTGGTATTTGCTTAGGGCACCAATTATTGGCTTTAGCTAGCGGTGCAAATACCCTGAAAATGAAATTTGGTCATCACGGAGCAAATCATCCTGTGAAAGATTTGGATCGAGATGTTGTGATGATCACGGCACAAAATCATGGTTTCGCAGTCGATGAATCTACACTTCCCGATACATTGCGTGTGACTCACAAGTCACTATTTGATGGAACACTACAAGGTATTCACCGTACAGATAAACCTGCATTTAGTTTCCAAGGCCATCCTGAAGCAAGTTCAGGGCCACATGATGCAGCCAATTTATTCGATCACTTCATTGATTTGATTAACGAATATCGTCAAACCACACCACGTCAAAACGCACAATAATCGGGAGCAAATCATGGCAAAGCGTACAGACATAAAAAGCATTCTGATTTTAGGTGCGGGTCCAATTGTTATCGGTCAAGCATGCGAGTTTGATTATTCTGGGGCTCAAGCATGTAAAGCCTTACGTGAAGAAGGTTATCGTGTCATTTTAGTTAACTCTAACCCTGCGACGATTATGACCGACCCAGAGATGGCCGATGCGACGTATATTGAGCCGATTCACTGGGAAGTGGTTCGTAAAATTATTGAAAAAGAACGTCCTGATGCAATTTTACCAACAATGGGTGGGCAAACAGCGCTTAACTGTGCGCTTGAACTTGAGCGTAAAGGGGTTCTTGCTGAGTTTGGCGTTACGATGATTGGTGCAACAGCAGACGCCATTGATAAAGCCGAAGATCGTCAACGCTTTGATAAAGCGATGAAAAAAATTGGTTTAGGTACTGCACGCTCAGGTATTGCTCACAACATGGAAGAAGCGTATGCCGTTGCAGACGATGTGGGGTTCCCTTGTATTATTCGCCCATCGTTTACGATGGGCGGAACGGGGGGTGGTATCGCTTACAACCGTGAAGAATTTGAAGAGATTTGTACGCGCGGTTTAGATTTATCGCCAACCAATGAATTATTAATTGATGAGTCATTGATTGGTTGGAAAGAGTATGAAATGGAAGTTGTTCGCGATAAAAATGACAACTGCATTATTGTCTGCTCAATCGAAAACTTTGACGCAATGGGGATCCACACTGGTGACTCAATCACCGTTGCACCCGCTCAAACCTTAACAGATAAAGAATACCAAATCATGCGCGATGCCTCGATGGCAGTTTTACGCGAAATTGGTGTTGAGACGGGGGGGTCAAACGTTCAGTTTTCGGTTAATCCAAAAGATGGGCGCTTAATTGTTATTGAAATGAACCCGCGGGTTTCTCGCTCGTCAGCGCTAGCTTCTAAAGCGACGGGCTTTCCAATCGCGAAGATTGCAGCGAAACTGGCGGTCGGTTATACCCTCGATGAACTGATGAATGATATTACTGGTGGCCGTACACCTGCTTCGTTTGAGCCTTCTATCGACTACGTTGTGACTAAAATTCCACGCTTTAACTTTGAGAAATTTGCGGGTACCAATGACCGTTTAACCACGCAGATGAAATCGGTGGGTGAAGTGATGGCGATTGGCCGCACTTTCCAAGAGTCGATGCAAAAAGCGTTACGCGGCTTAGAAGTGGGCGCAACAGGTTTTGATCCTAAAGTTGAACAGGATGACCCTGAAGCACTGACGCGCATTCGTCGTGAATTAAAAGATGCAGGCGCAGAACGCATCTGGTTTATTGCAGATGCATTCCGAGCGGGCTTGTCCGTTGATGGTGTCTTCAACTTAACCAACATTGACCGCTGGTTCTTAGTACAAATTGAAGAGCTGGTGCGTCTAGAGGAAGAAGTTGCGGAGTTAGGTATCAACGGCTTAACCAAAGATTTCTTACGCGTATTAAAACGTAAAGGGTTTGCGGATGCACGCCTAGCAAGTTTAGTTGGTGTATCAGAAGCTGAGCTACGTAAATTACGCCAAAGTTATGATTTGCACCCCGTTTATAAGCGTGTTGACACCTGTGCTGCTGAGTTTGCAACCGATACTGCCTATATGTATTCCACGTATGAAGATGAGTGTGAATCCAACCCAAACCATAGCAAGCCAAAAGTGATGGTTCTGGGGGGAGGGCCTAACCGTATTGGTCAAGGTATTGAGTTTGACTATTGTTGTGTGCACGCTTCACTCGCGCTACGTGAAGATGGCTATGAAACTATCATGGTTAACTGTAACCCAGAAACCGTTTCAACTGACTATGATACGTCTGACCGTCTCTATTTCGAACCTGTTACGCTCGAAGATGTGCTAGAAATTGTGCGTATTGAGCAGCCAAAAGGTGTGATCGTACAGTATGGTGGTCAAACGCCACTGAAATTGGCACGTGCACTTGAGGCCGCCGGTGTTCCTGTCATTGGAACTAGCCCTGATGCGATTGACCGTGCAGAAGACCGCGAACGTTTCCAACAAGCGGTTAATCGTTTGAATTTAAAACAACCGCAAAATGCGACGGTGACAGCGATTGAGCAAGCTGTTGAAAAAGCGGCTGGAATTGGTTATCCACTCGTTGTACGCCCATCATATGTTCTCGGCGGTCGTGCGATGGAAATCGTGTATGATGAAATCGACCTGCGCCGTTATTTCCAAACTGCAGTCAGTGTCTCAAATGATGCACCAGTACTACTTGACCGTTTCTTAGATGACGCTGTAGAGGTGGATGTTGACGCGATTTGTGATGGTGAAATGGTGCTGATTGGCGGGATCATGGAGCACATCGAACAAGCGGGCGTTCACTCTGGTGATTCTGCTTGTTCATTGCCAGCGTATACACTGAGCCAAGAAATTCAGGATGTGATGCGTGAGCAAGTTCGCAGCTTAGCATTCGAATTACGTGTACGTGGATTAATGAATGTTCAATTCGCAGTCAAAAATAACGAAGTGTATTTGATTGAAGTGAATCCTCGTGCTGCGCGAACTGTCCCATTTGTTTCAAAAGCAACGGGCGTACCGCTGGCAAAAGTGGCTGCTCGTGTTATGGTTGGCCAGACATTGACCCAGCAAGGTGTGACGAAAGAAGTTATTCCTCCTTACTATTCAGTCAAAGAAGTGGTTCTGCCATTTAACAAATTCCAAGGTGTTGACCCAATTCTTGGCCCTGAAATGCGTTCAACAGGGGAAGTCATGGGAGTTGGTCGTACTTTTGCAGAAGCGTTTGCTAAGGCGATGTTAGGTAGCAGCTCAACCATGAAAAAATCAGGTCGAGCATTGTTGTCCGTGCGTGAAGGCGATAAAACTCGCGTTGTTGATTTAGCGGCTAAATTGCTAAAACATGGCTTCGAGCTAGATGCAACGCACGGTACGGCGATTGTTCTTGGTGAAGCAGGGATTAACCCGCGCTTAGTTAACAAAGTACATGAAGGTCGCCCACACATTCAAGATAGAATTAAGAATGGTGAGTACGATTACATCGTGAATACAACCGCAGGGCGTCAAGCGATTGAAGACTCAAAACTAATCCGTCGCAGCGCATTGCAGTATAAGGTTCACTATGACACGACGTTGAATGGTGGTTTTGCAACCACAATGTCACTGAGTGCAGATCCGACTGAAAAAGTGATTTCAGTCCAAGAGATGCACGCGTTGATTAAGTAATCAACGCGTATTGAATTGAGCCCCAGCGGTAGCCTGCCGACTGGGGCTTTTTTTATATATTGCTTACTTGAAGGGGAAAGGTGCAAAAAAAATAAAAAAAGGCAAAATGGTCATTGACTCTCACGTAACGTGAGGCCGTAACCTCAGTCTCACTTACAGGAGGAACGTATGCTATTTCAAGTGGGTGAAATCGCGGAAAAAACGGGGTTAACCATCCGAACACTTCATCATTATGAAGAAATTGGCTTATTGCTTCCAACTGCAAGAACCGATGCAGGTTACAGACTCTATAACATGCAATGTATTGAGCGATTAACGCAAATTCAATTACTGCGCCAAGTTGGAGTCAAACTCAAAAACATCGGTGAAATATTGGATGGTCAGAGTGGAGATATGACAAACCTTCTGCAGGAACGAATTGCTTTATTAACTGAACAAATGCAGCAAATGGCAACATTGCGTTTTCGGTTGGAGCAACTTCAAAAACAGATGCAAATGGGCGATACCTCAACTCAGGTCGATTGGTTCTCTGTATTGGAGATGATGACGATGTTTGATAAATATTTTACACCGCAAGAGTTAGAACAATTACCGCTATACACCGCACATACGCTGAAAAACCAAGAGTGGCAGCAACGAGTGGCGGCGGTGAATGCATTAATGCAACAAGGTATGACACCTCAATCAATTGAAGCACAGCAACTGGGGTATGAATGGATGGTCGCTCTGGAAAGAGATACGGGTGGAAACCCAGATTTTTTTGCAAGGTTGAATAAAATTCACTTAACAGACAACGCGTTAGCTTATTCATCAGGTATTTCTGAGTCAATGATCCAATTTGTTGCACAAGGGTTTAGTGAATATCAATTAGCGCTGTTTAAGCCCCATTTAACAGAAGAGCAGTTTGCGCTTGTTCGGCAACATTATTTTACTGCGGGGCAAGTTTGGCCTGAGCTGATTGCTGGGCTGCATAATGCATTGAAAGCACATAAATCTCCAGACTCACCTGAAGTACAAGTGCTGGCTCGTACATGGTTAGACATGTTTATTCAATTCACTGGAGGTGACCCTATCATTCAGGAAAAGATCCGCACAGTTTACCGTGAAGAGCCTAAAGTTTCTCAAGGTACTTGGATGACGCCAGAAATCGGGCAATATTTATTTTCAGCGGTGAATATTTTGATGGGGAAATAATGCAAGTGGCCGCAATATTGCGGCCATAGATATTTGTGTTATTTATTGCTACTTAATGCCTTGCGGTGTTTCCAATACATCACAATAGAGCCAATTAATCCACTAATTAATAAGATAACAGGGATGATCATTAATGCGCTAATAACCACTTGCTCGTGCTCTTTTACAAACGGGATTTGGTTAAGGGCATAGCCTAAAGAAACGATAATACCTACCCACAAAAGCCCGCTTAGCCAATTGAAAAACTGAAAACGGCGATGGCTTAATTCAGAGAGCCCTGCAAGTAAAGGTAATAATGTACGAACAAAAGCTAAAAAACGACCAATAAGTAAGGCGTATAAACCTTGTTTATTAAACATATTATTTGCTTTTGCATGATACTCATCAGGAATTTGGGCTAGCCAACGCTTGACCGTTTTCGTTTCACTGAGCCATCTACCTTGCATAAACCCTAACCAACAACCCAAACTCGCAGCTGTGGCGAGCAATAAAATGGTTGGGATAAAGTGCAAAACTCCTTTGGCGATTAATGCGCCAGAAAGGATTAACAAGGTATCTCCAGGCAGAAAAGCGGCGGGAAGAACCCCATTTTCCAAAACAATAACAACAAAAAGTACGGTATAAATAACCCAAAGTACTTCGGGGTTGGAGAGTTTTAGGAAATCGTGATCCCAAAGCGCTAGTACGATTTCGCGTAGGACTTCCATAATCATTCCTGTATTTGTCTAAAAGCGAATTTCCTTATTTATATTACAGGAAAAAATAAGATTGGGTTTGATTTGTTTGGGGGTATTCATTCATTAGTCGATGAATTGCAGAAAACATTTTAGTGTTTTCCGCAATTTTCATTTTTTATTTTAAATGCGTTCAAAAGCCAATTGTAGGTCATCAATTAAATCTTGTGGGTGTTCAAGCCCCACGTGAACACGGAAAAAAGTCCCTTCGTTCAATTGAAAATCATATTGTCTCATGCTGAGTAAATCTTCTTTTTGGTAACCTAAAATTAGCGATTCAAATCCACCCCATGAATACCCCATTTTAAAATGAGCTAAATTTTCGATAAAAGCAGCGAACTGTTCAGTGGATAGGCGTGACTTAAGTTGAAAAGAAAATAAGCCATTACACCCTGAAAAATCCCGAATAAAGAATTCATGACCAGGCGAAGTTGGCAGGGCTGGATGAAAAACCTGTTCGACTTCGGGGCGTTCTTGCAGCCAGTTTGCTACTTGTATACTGTTTTCTTGATGCTGTTTTAGGCGCGTAGGGAGGGTATGCAAACCACGATTAGCCATATAAACGGTATCGGGGTCTGCGGTTTGCCCAAGCAGATATGAATTTTCACGTAAAGTTTCGATGCAGCGCTTATTTGCTACTGCGACTCCTAACATGCCATCAGAATGCCCATTAATATATTTTGTTGCGGATTGTATTGAAATATCCACATCGAACAATAAAGGTTTGAGCAGGACACCCGCTGCCCATGTATTGTCAATCATAATGATGATTTCAGGTGCTTTGTTACGTATAGCTTGAACGAGAGCAGGTAAATCGTGGACTTCCATGGTAATTGAACCTGGAGATTCTAAAAAGACAATGCGCGTATTCGGTTGAATCAAATCTGTAATCTTTTCGCCAATGAGCGGGTCAAAGTAGGTCGTTTTAACCTGTAATTTGGTTAAAATATGGTCGCAAAAATTCTGTGTTGGGTCATAAGCGGAGCCTGTGACTAAAATGTGCTCTCCTGCAGAAATAAAGGATAAGATTGCATTGGTGATGGCAGCAGCACCTGATGGGTAAAGTACAGAACCTGCTCCACCTTCTAATTCAGCCATGGCTTCTTGGAAAGCAAAATGGGTTTGTGTGCCTCGGCGGCCATAAAAAAGCACACCATCCGCACGATGCCGAGTTGCATGACGTTTTTCTTCAAGCGTGTCAAAGATAATCGAAGATGCTCGTTGAATGACAGGATTTACACCTTTTTGTGTGAATTTAGGGTTCCGACCAATGTGCACTAATTGGGTTTCTGGTTTGGTGTTTGCCATGATCTTTCCTTTATGGTTTCAAATTTAGCCTATCCAGAGGCGTGGATACTATGACGTTAATGCATTCGTGGGGAAATGTAACTTGAGTTTTCTTCAGTATTACAAAGTTCAATAAATCGTATTGGTATAGAAGAAGGGGGGAGTATATTTGTCCATTGAATACCTTTATTGCATTAATAAGAATAAACAAGTAATACCCGTGTAATAGGCGTGGACTTCATTGTTTGAGAACAAAAAATATAAAAAAATTTGTGAATACTAATGATAATTACTATCAATTCGCGCTGTCTTTGATATCATCAGCACCGTCTTTTTGAAAAGAGACGAACAGCGCGAGTTAAATTTCGCTTTTAAAGGTTAGTCGATGAATGGCACAATCATCGATATGAATTTTTTTATACAACACTAAAAAGAGAGTAAAGGCCAACTGATGCGTAAACTAACAGCTTCTATTCTATTGGCGTTCGGCTTGATGGGGACGGCGGTCGCTGAAACCACACCAGCAACAACACCAGCTGCGTCTCAAAATACATCATCGACACCTGCTGCAAATCCTGCGGCGCCAATTACAGCACCAAATGGTGAAGTTGCTCCCGTATCTTCTGAGCCTGCAGTCAATACTGCTGTTGTGAATGAAAATATCGAAATTGCGACAGAGGCGCCAACAGGGGGTTTTGATCAGGATTTATCTGTTTGGGGCATGTACCAAAATGCGGATAATGTCGTGAAGACGGTGATGATAGGTTTGGTTATTGCATCAGTCATTACATGGGCACTCTTCTTCTCTAAAGGCCTCGAAATTTTAGTTGCTCGTCGTCGTTTAAAAGACGAAGCGAAAGCGATCGCAGAAGTGAAATCCCTTGATGAAGCCGTGAAAATTGCTGAAGGTTTCAAAGGAAATAGTATTACACGAATGCTGCTTAATGAAGCAGTAACAGAAAGAGCGTTATCGGCAAATAGTACCGACCTGTCTGGTACGAAAGAGCGGACGTCATTCCGCCTTGAAAGGGCCGTTGCTGCAATCAGCCGATATATGGGCCGTGGTAATGGTTACTTAGCGACTATTGGTGCTATCTCTCCTTTTGTTGGTTTGTTTGGAACGGTATGGGGCATCATGAATAGCTTTATCGGGATCGCTCATTCACAAACCACTAACTTAGCAGTGGTTGCGCCTGGTATCGCAGAGGCACTTCTTGCAACGGCAATTGGTCTTATCGCTGCGATCCCAGCAGTGGTAATTTATAACATTTTCGCCAGAATGATTAATAACTACCGTGGTCAGGTAGGGGATGTGGCTGCACAGTCTGTATTATTATTAGGGCGTGATCTTGATCTGGCAAATAGCAAAGCAAGGTAATTATTATGGCAATGCGTTTAGGTGACGAACAAGATGATAGCGGTGAAATGCATGAAATTAACGTAACACCGTTTATCGATGTGATGTTGGTTTTATTAATTATCTTCATGGTCGCGGCCCCCTTGGCAACTGTAGATATTAAAGTTGACTTACCTGCTTCAACCGCGAAGCCGCAGCCACGGCCAGAAAAACCTGTGTTCTTAACAGTTAAAGCGGATAGCCAGTTATTTATTGGCGATCAAGCTGTATCAAAAGAACAGCTTTCTGCAACACTTGACCAAGCAACAAGTTCAAATAAAGAAACAACGATCTTCTTCCAAGCAGATAAAAGTGTTGATTATGAAACGATGATGGATGTGATGAATGCATTACGCCAGTCGGGTTATCTAAAAATTGGCTTAGTTGGAATGGAAGCTACTTCGTCTAAATAGTCAATATCAACGATATCAGCGGTTATCACGCGTTTTATCTTTAAGGATAAAGCGCGTTTTTTATGAATCAAACAAAAGTGCATCAAAGCGAGTGTATAGCTGCCTGATTTTTCTATCGAATGCTAATTATTCTGTGTAATATCATCTTTATTTGTATGATTAAATCATGATTAAAAGATTTTTATCCTATATTCACACGTTTTATTTGTGTTTGATTGAGAGGACAGAGCCTTAGTCGCATGTAAAATACTCTCTTATGGGGTATTTAGAGCTAAGATAAAGTGATAAAACAAGAAGTATATTAAAATAACTGATGAATATTCGATATTTTTTATCTGGCTTCAGATAAGGTAATTGAATGAAACCGTATTTCAACGTGACATTTTTGACTCAATTATAAGCTGAGCTTCTTTTTTTAATGCGGTTTTTCATTGAAAATGTAGCTTAGTGTAGTCTGAAATAGGGTGTATTTGACTACTTTCAATGTGATTAAACCAACAAAACATAACAAAAAATAAACCATTATATTTGAATGGTTTTATTAATAATGACTATTTTATCAATATAATAATAAAACCACAGAAATCACATGGGTAAATTAAAAAATTAAAATTTAGATAAAATGATTGTTTTTTATGGGGAAATTTAGTTTTGATAGAATAGGTATATGGATGTAAATAAAAAAAGGATTATTTTTACTTCGAAGAAAGATAATGATTATGTAAGTATTTTTTATGAAATTAGAATCGAGTATTTATTTTGAATATATTTACATCAGCACTTTATATTTAAAATAATATAAATATATTTAATTTAAATATAAAGTAAATAGTGAATGAATAGTAAATATGTATATATGTAAATAGATTGTAATATCTTAACAATAGGCGTTTTATGTTGCTTGATTTCTTTAACTATTTGATATTTAGTAATTTAATTAAATTTAGATGACTTCTTAAGTTAAACAAAAAAACACTTGCGCAACCTAAGTGTTAGGCTATAATACAATCAATAACATTTGGAAACACTTTTAAATATTTTATTATACCAAGTTATTTATTTTTGAAATTTACTCGAGCTAGGGAAATAATCAAGCCATGCTAATTTTAAAAATAATTTAGATTAGCAAGATTTTAGGCTTTATATTAAAAGTAGATATAACTACTTAATTGGGTAACTCAGGTAGAACATTATATTTTTGAGTCAACATGAATGTTATTACTGGAGTCAAATGGGCTGACTACAGACTACGCATAGCAAGCGAAGCCAGAAATGGCAATTTCATATTATACTCCTCTATAGATAAAATAAGACTACATTTCCAGCGTTACCTTTAAGGTAACGCTTTTTTTTTACTCAATATTTTATCGTATAATAAATGTGTATTTTTTCGCACCAATAACATAATCAGAATGGAATAACCGCCAATCTAGCACCAAATGCCCCTTAATAATGCAGAAAATCAATCTTTTCCCTATTTTTTGATAAAAGAACTTCACGAAAAGAAATATCCGCGTATGATATTTTCACTTCGCTGTGGGGTATCGATATAACAGATTATAAAGATAATTATACAACGGCGAACTTCTCTGCCAGGATCTGGCGTGAATAAATTGGATGTAACAATGACTTGGTCTGATTTCAAATCTCACTATCTCATCGGTTTTTGGAAACCTTTGCCCGCAGTGATTGCCGCAGGTATTTTATCAACCTACTACTTTGGCTTAACGGGTACATTTTGGGCCGTTACGGGTGAGTTCACTCGCTGGGGTGGACACATTATGCAACTCTTTGGCGCTCATCCAGAAACGTGGGGTTATTTCAAAGTCATTGGCTTTGAAGGATCACCACTTGATCGTATCGATGGTGTCATGATTATTGGTATGTTTGCGGGGTGTTTTGCCGCAGCGCTTTGGGCCAATAATATTAAATTACGAATGCCACAGCATCGTATTCGCATTTTCCAAGCTATTCTTGGTGGTATTATTGCTGGATTTGGTGCGCGTTTAGCGATGGGATGTAATTTGGCAGCATTCTTTACTGGGATCCCTCAGTTTTCTCTACACGCATGGTATTTTGCTGTTGCGACTGCGGCAGGGTCATATTTTGGCGCTAAGTTTACATTGATGCCGATGTTTAGGATCCCAGTCAAACTGAAAAAAGTCAGTGCGGCATCACCATTAACGCAAAATCATGATGTGGCGAAACGACGTTTTAAGTTAGGGATGATTATTTTTACCTTAGCATTGGCGTGGGGTTTTTATACCTTGCTTGACTCTCCAGTGATGGGTTTTGCTATCCTTTGTGGAATTGGCTTCGGCTTATTAATTGAACGAGCTCAAATTTGTTTTACTTCTGCTTTTCGTGATTTATGGATCACTGGTCGAACCCATATGGCTAAAGCCATTATTATTGGGATGGCTGTCAGTGCGATTGGTATCTTTAGCTATGTTCAATTGGGGGCTACACCTAAAATTTTATGGGCAGGCCCAAATGCAGTGATTGGCGGCTTACTATTTGGTTTTGGTATTGTCCTAGCGGGTGGCTGTGAAACAGGTTGGATGTACCGAGCAGTGGAAGGCCAGGTTCACTATTGGTGGGTTGGTTTTGGTAATATTATTGGTGCCACTATCCTCGCTTATTATTGGGATGATTTAGGCCCTTGGTTAGCGACCGATTTTGACAAAGTGAATTTATTAGAGACCTTTGGGCCACAAGGTGGTCTGTTGGTGACGTATGCATTATTGGCAGTGGCTTTTGTGCTGATGTTAGTCTGGGAGAAGCACTTTTTCCGTAAGCGTACACAAAAATCACAGCAAACATCAGCGGAGGCAATATGAGTAAGAAAGAAATTATCCCTGATTATCGTTTAGATATGGTCGGGGAACCTTGCCCATACCCTGCAGTCGCAACATTAGAAGCGATGCCATCACTAAAAAGTGGCGAAATATTAGAAGTGGTAAGCGATTGCCCACAATCCATTAATAATATTCCGTTAGATGCAAAAAACTACGGCTATACGGTTTTGGATATCCAGCAAGATGGGCCGACGATACGTTATCTTATCCAAAAATAACGGATACCCGAGATACCCGTCATACTTTGCGCCGCAGCGTTGTTGACTGCACTCACAGGCTCTAGTCGCATACTTTAGTATGCTCCTAGAGCCTATTCGATTGTCGCCTAGCTGCAACACAAATTATTTAGGGTATCTTGGCGGTATGATAGGCCATATCAATCGTTGATTGACGAGATGAATTCTTGCCGCCGCGTTGTTGACTGCACTCACAGGCTCTAGTCACATACTTTAGTATGCTCCTAGAGCTTGTTCGGTGGTCGCCTAGCTGCAACACAAATTATTTAGGGTATCTTGGCGGTATGATAGGCCATATCATTCGTTGATTGACGAGATGAATTTTTGCCGCCGCGTTGTTGACTGCGCTCACAGGCTCTAGTCACATACTTTAGTATGCTCCTAGAGCCTATTCGATTGTCGCCTAGCTGCAACACAAATTATTTAGGGTATCTTGGCGGTATGATAGGCCATATCAATCGTTGATTGACGAGATGAATTCTTGCCGCCGCGTTGTTGACTGCACTCACAGGCTCTAGTCACATACTTTAGTATGCTCCTAGAGCTTGTTCGGTGGTCGCCTAGCTGCAACACAAATTATTTAGGGTATCTTGGCGGTATGATAGGCCATATCATTCATTGATTGACGAGATGAATTCTTGCCGCCGCGTATCCTCACTCGCCGTCTTGCCACCTCATGACTATTTAGAGCAATGCAGTGATTATCATGATGCAATGCATTCATATTTTAAATTAGTGGTGGTTATTCGTCCTGCCAGCTAGCAATATCTAACACCAGCTCACATTCATCATCGATGTATCCGCCAGTTGGAATAAACCCCAGTTTTTTATAAAACTCAAATGGGCTTTCTTCCCCTTCACCACAGCTATTATAAAGGCGTGGATAACCTTTCTTTTTTAGATAACGTATTACTTGGATTAATGCTTCGCGACCAAAGCCTAATTTTTGGTAAGGCTCCGCTATCATGAAGCGCCAGAGCATGATGCCATCATATTCGAGCTCGTCATCATCTAAACCAGAGTGCAGCATGATAAATCCAACGGGGGTATCATCCGCATAAATCCCTCTGTACCAGGCACAGTCTGAAAACTGTGCCTCAACCATTGAGTAAGCATTATCAGCAACCATATTACGTTGTGCTTCACTCAGTGTGTGGCTAAGTAGGCAAATTTCTGAGAAATTGTCCGCAGTGATTTTTTGTAAGGTAACTAATGAATTTTCATCCACTTCAGGTTCGATAAGCTCTTTCATGACTATTCCTTCGATAGAATATTGACCATAATTCCAATAATGGAGGCTGATATTTATTATTTTTATTTAACAAATTTGAAACTAAAGTAAATTTGTTACAGGATTGTAATTTAATCAACCAGAGATTTCACAACCAGTCAATGACTTAATTGTGGCTATGCAAGCGGAGTCTAAAAAGAAATGGCAACTTACTTTTTAGTGCGTTGCCATCGTGAGATAAGAAAGAAAATTTAAGAAGGGTTAGTGTTCTGCTTCACCGCCCAGAACATCAACCAAGCGAGCGATTAAGGCGCTCAGTTCGCTTGTCATTAGAACATAATCCGCATCAAATTTTTGTGCGTAATCTTCTTTGCCGATGTCGTCATTTTGGTCTTTCAATGTATCACTGAATTTAAGTCTTTTTAGCGAACCATCATCAGATAACATAAATTGAATGCGCTCTTCCCAATCTAAAGCGAGCTTCGTGACGAGTTTACCTGCCTCGATATGTGTCGCAATTTCATCAGAGATCAGATCTTGCTTCTTACAGCGAATAATTCCGCCTTCTTCTAAGATAGCTTTTAGCTCAGCTTCATCCATCACAGCAAAGCCTTGAGGGAGTGAGCCTGAACGGATCCATTCGGTGAGTGTGAGTTCAATTGGGTCTTTAAATGTAAGAGGAACAACAGGAAGAGAGCCTAAACTTTTACGTAATAAGGCTAAGTTATCTTCAGCGCGTTTCGCACTTGCTGCATCGACAATAATGAGTTGATTGACGGTATCAATCCAAATATAGGTTTTGCTAAATTTACTGAATGCGCGAGGTAGTAAGGTGTGAACGACTTCGTCTTTTAAGGCATCTTTTTCAGTTTTTTTGAGTTTTCGGCCTTGGTCTGCTTCGAGTTTCTCTATTTTGTCCTGTACTTCTTGTTTAATGACAGGAGATGGCAGCATTTTTTCTTCTTTTTTAGCACAAATCAGAATTTGGTTACCTGCAGCGTGGGTTAAGGCATCTGCACCATTCATCGGCGCGACCCAACCTGTTTGCATCATGTCTTGGCTGCCGCAAGGGTGATAGGCAAGTGCGGCAAGTTGTTTTTCCAGATCGTCTGCAGAGAGTGCCAAATCTCGATTCAGGCGATAGACCAATATATTCTTGAACCACATGAAAAACCTACCTTTGTTGATAAATAGCCAGTTAGAGCAAAGGCCTATGATAACGAATTGTCGGTTATTAAGCGAAAAAAATATATTTGGCCTAAGGTCCTATTAAGGAAGTTAAGCAATCCCTCAGTTTTTATCTCTTATACTTGAAAAAAGCATCCTAGACAGGTCATGATGGTGAAGATAAACAAGAAAATCAAAGAGAGCTGCGCAATGAGAATAGGAATTGACCTAGGTGGCACGAAAATTGAAGTGATTGCATTAGATGATGATGGTGAAACCTTATTTCGTAAGCGTGTTTCAACACCAAAAGGCGACTATCCTGCAACACTCAGCGCTATTGTCGGTTTGGTAAATGATGCGGAAACGGCAACTGGGCAAACAGGAAGTGTGGGAGTTGGAATTCCAGGCACCTTATCTCCTGTGACTGGAAAAGTGAAAAATGCCAATTCAACATGGCTGAATGGCCAGTTTTTTGATGCCGATTTAGGAAAATTATTAGGGCGTGAAGTTAAAGTCGCGAATGATGCGAATTGTTTAGCGGTATCCGAAGCAGTTGATGGCGCAGGTGCGGGGGCAAAAGTGGTCTTTGCCGTGATCATTGGGACGGGGTGTGGCGCAGGTATTGCACTTGATGGGCAACTACACTCAGGCGGCAATGGCGTAGCAGGGGAATGGGGACACAATCCATTACCCTGGCAAGATGATAGCGACAGGCAGTTCTTATCAAATGAAAACTGCTATTGTGGCTTAACAGGCTGCACAGAGTTGTTTGTCTCTGGGACAGGCTTTATGGCCGATTATGCTAAATTATCGGGTGAGGCAAAAATAGGTTTAGACATTGTTAAGTTAGCCCAAGAAGGGGATAAATTTGCTAAAATTGCGATGGATAATTATTTGAATCGACTAGCAAAAGCATTAGGGCAGGCGATCAATATGCTTGACCCTGATGTCATTGTGTTAGGGGGAGGAATGAGTAACGTAGATAGCCTCTATGAAGAGCTACCCACACGCATTCGCTCATGGGTATTTGGGCGTGAGTGTGATACACCCATTCGTAAAGCGGTGCATGGCGATTCGAGCGGGGTACGCGGCGCGGCTTGGCTATTTTCGTCCTAATTTACGTTGTGGCGGTGTTAGCTGCACTCGGCTACTCAGGTCACATACTTGTGTATGCTCCCTGAGCTAGCCTCCTTTGCCGCCTAGCCACACCGAAAATTAGTTAGAAAATAATAGGGTTCTCTATTTGTCCTAATTTACGTTGTGGCGGTGTCAGTTGTACTCGGCTACTCATTTTTTCATCATACTTCAAGCTGTGACTACGTTGGCTTCATTCAGCCACCCTAGTCACATACTTGTGTATGCTCCTAGGGATGTCTTCATTTTGCCGCCTTGCCACAACTCGCATTATTTAGAAAAAGCGTGGATGTGATGAAAATTAACAAGAAATAGAGTGTTAGTTTTCATGTTTAAATAATCATCTTTTATTGCTTAAATTAAATTTATATTAATTAAAAATTAAATAATACGTATATTTATAAAACATAAAATTTAAGTTAAATAAGTTTCTCAATACTAAGTGATATCAATCACAATTCTTTTTTTCCTACGAAAATTATTCACAAAACACTAAAAAAATAATTTCAGTTATTTGGCGTGAATTTGTCATGAATAATTCATTTTTGTGACAGATATAAAAATCAGGCTCGATAAAAAGATGAAAACCGTGATTTAGTCACAAAAAATGGTTACTGTTTGCAGTGTATTATCATTAAAAATTGACGTTATGCACATTGTGTAAAATTTTAATGCCATTTTGTTGGTTATTTGCTCAATGGCATAAGGTGTGTATACGGATTCGAGAGGCAATTTTCTCTCAATAAAGGCAACTAAGGGGATCAAATGAATAAAGTATTGAAGCTCTCAACACTTGCTATGTTAGTCGCATTTAATGCGAACGCGGCAACGGTTGATTTACGTGTTATGGAAACATCAGACGTTCACAGTAACCTTGTAGACTTCGACTATTATAAAGATAAACCAACAGAACAATTTGGTTATGTTCGTACTGCGACTTTAATTAAAGCGGCAAAACAAGAAGCTACAAACGCTGTACTCGTGGATAACGGAGACTTAATCCAAGGTAGCCCACTGGCTGACTATATCGTTGGTGAAGGCCTAAAAGATGGCGAATCTCACCCTGCGCACAAACTACTGAATACAATGGGTTACACCGTCGGTAACTTTGGTAACCATGAGTTCAACTTTGGATTAGATTTCTTGCATAAAGCCATTGAGGGGGCAAAATTCCCATATATCAATGCCAATATTATTGATGCAAAAACAGGTAAAAACTACTTCAACCCATACATTATTGTTGATACGCCAGTTAAAGATAGAGACGGGAAAACGCATACCATTAAAGTGGGTTACATCGGTTTTGTTCCACCTCAAATTCTTATTTGGGATAAACCAAACTTAGAAGGCAAAGTTTTAGTTAATGACATTACTGAAACGGCGAAAAAATTTGTGCCTCAAATGAAAAAAGAAGGCGCTGATTTAGTTGTTGCTATTCCTCACTCAGGTTTCTCTCAAGAGCCTTACAAGGCAATGGCTGAAAACTCCGTGTATTATCTCAGTGAAGTCCCAGGAATTGACGCCATTATGTTTGGTCACTCACATGGTGTGTTCCCAAGTAAAGACTTTAGCGATATCAAAGGTGTCGACATTGCAAAAGGAACTGTCAATGGTGTTCCAGCTGTTATGCCAGGTCAATGGGGGGATCATTTAGGGGTTGTCGACTTAGTGGTTAGCAATGACGATGGTGCATGGAAAGTGGTTGATGCAACAGCACATGCTCGCCCTGTTTATGACAAACCAAATAAAAAAGCCCTTGTTGAACGTGATGGCGACCTTGCGAAAATTATCGAAAAAGAGCACGAAGATACCCGTAAGTTTGTCGGTAAACATATTGGTAAAGCGTCTGAAAACATGTACAGCTTCTTAGCGTTGGTGCAAAGTGACCCAACGGTACAAATTGTCAATGATGCGCAAATCGATTACACCAAAAATTTCATTCAGGGTGACCCTGATCTGGCCGATTTACCCGTGTTAGCAGCAGCCGCACCGTTTAAAGCGGGTGGTCGTAAGAATTCACCAACTGAATTTATTGAAGTCGAAAAAGGTGATTTAACGTTCCGTAATGCAGCGGATCTTTACCTGTATCCAAACACGTTAGTTGTGGTTAAAGCAACGGGGGCGGATGTAGTTGAATGGCTAGAATGTTCTGCGGGTATGTATAACCAAATCGACCCACAATCAACGGCGCCACAAAGCTTGCTGAACTGGAACGGTTTCAGAACGTATAACTTCGACACAATAAGTGGCGTGGATTATCAAATCGACCTGACCCAGCCTGCGAAATATGATGTTGATTGCCAAACCGTGAATAAAGATGCTAACCGAATCAAAAACGTCACTTACCAAGGTAAACCGATTGATCCAAAAGCAACTTTCTTAGTGGCAACCAACAACTATCGTGGCTACGGTGGTAAATTCGCAGGTACAGGTGATAGTAATATTGCATTTGCTTCTCCAGATGAAAACCGTTCAATTTTAGCCGCGTATATTGCTAAAGTGTCTAAAGAAAAAGGTGAAATTTCAACGAAAGCGGCAAACAACTGGTCATTTACACCAATTAAGACAGACAAAAAACTGGATGTTCGCTTTGAAACTGCACCAAGTGAAAAAGCGGCTAACTTTATTAAAGAAAATGCACAGTATCCAATGAAAAAAGTGGGTACTGATGACATTGGTTTCGCTATCTACCAAGTGGATCTAACGGCTAAGTAAGCGTTTTAATTAACGTTATAGTGAGCCTGCCCTATTGGGTGGGCTTTTTTATATTAATAAAATAAGAAAAATGGGGTAGGAAGATATTTTGATGGTAAATAAATAACGCTCGGCGCATTTTACTGACAACTATCGAAACACGTCGAGCGGTTATTGATTTTTGACACCTAATAAATTATTCATAAAACACATTCAACATAGGTAGTTTACTGAACTTATCGTATTCGACTTTAACATACTCAGATTCTATTTTTTTGCCATTTTTTAAAGAGCCTGTCATTGAAATGTCTTTTCCTTTTCGGTAGCACACAACATTGACACGTTCTTGGTCATTCGCATTTATAGCACATTGTGGTTCATACACAGAACCAGTGAATGTGATTGTCCCTCCTGATGAGTTATTACTAGCATAGGTGAAAGAACAACTTGAAATGATTATAGCAACTACAGATGTGAGTAAAGATAAACGTTTCATAGTCCACCCCCTAAATAACACTGAGAACAGTGTTTTTTTGCCTTCACTTTTAGTGTAGTTCAATTATTAGTAATGCAAACTAAATTTTCTAAATATATTTGGATTTTAGTATTGGAGCGATTTAGTTCATTGATAAACATCAAAATTTATTTGATTCTTATATCATGCGATTGATCGTTAATCATTGTTTTTTTTGAATTAATAGCAAAGAAGGGTAGTGTGAAATTATCTTTTTATTTAAGTTAAATTTTATTGGTAAATATGTTTTTTGAATTTATTGTTCCATTAAATAAATTTTAAATATAAAAGTAATTTGGTGTTCTATTTTCTTTATTAAGGTAATCGTTAGTGATGATTTATTTTGTGGGGGATTTAATAAATGGTGAAAATAAAATGCCCTTATAAATAGTTTTATAAGGGCATTTATTTTAAAATCTTACTGTTTCATTTTATTTGAAAACTTTGAAACGTACATCGTCATCCATAAAGGCTTTATCACCTGCTGGCGCATTAATCGAACCAAATACCATTTGAGCACGTAAGACCCAATTAGCAGGTGTGTTCCACGTTTTTTGTACATCATTATCCACTAATGGATTGTAGTGTTGTAATGATGCGCCGATATTTTCTTGAGACAACGCAGTCCACACAGCGAATTGTGCAATACCACTTGCTTGCTCTGACCAAATTGGGAAGTTATCTGCATATAAAGGGAATTGCTCTTGCAAACCTTTTACAATGTCTTGGTCTTCAAAAAACAGGATAGAACCTGCTCCCGCTGCAAAACTATCAATTTTTTGTTCGGTAGCGGCAAAAGCTTGATCTGGCACAATTTTACGCAGAGCTTCTTTGGTCATATTCCATAATTTCTTATGTTCAGCGCCAAACAGAATGACCACACGCGAAGTTTGTGAATTAAACGACGATGGTGAATGCTTTACAGCTTCTTTAATTAATTTTGTTACGTGTTCTTCAGATACAGGTAAAGCATCGCCGAGGTTATAAATAGTACGACGATTTTTAATCATTTCGATAAATGCGTTAGACATTTTAGTCTCCTAGATCTTCATTAGCGCACGGCATTTTATAGAATCTATCTTAGAAGCCGCAGTTCGTTTCAATAGTAACTACTATAACGGGGGAAAGTTAAAATCATAGAAAAAAAATTTAACCGTAAGGTTCAAAATTTTAGGCTAAGATTTATTTTTATAAATAAGTAATAAATTCAATATATTAAATTTATTTTTTTGCAGTATTTAGTTTTTGATAAGTTAAAATAGGACATTGGGCATCAAATGGGTAGAAAAAAATTGAGGATATTAAAGGGGGAAAGATGTATCAAGATAAAGGGTCTAGCGGGGGCGTAATCCCGCTAGACAAAAATGATAACTAGTTTTACTTAATTGAGTTCACTGACATCTTTGGTAATTTCAATTTTAGTTCCACCAAAGTTATCAATGATATATTTTCTGACAGCTTCAGTGTGGTACAACTGTGCTAATTTAGCAAATTTAGGGTCATCTTTATTATCCGATTTTACGACTAATAAATTAATATTGTTCTTGATAGTGTCATCATTTTGTTCTCTAAATAAAGAATCTTTTAACACATTAAGTCCACCTTCTTGTGCTGCAGTATTACCGATAATGGCAATATCGACATCAGGCAAAGCTCTTGGGCCATGTGCATATTTTATTTGTCTAAATACCAAATTTTTTGGGTTTGCAATAATATCATTAGTCGATCCAGTCGCTTGATTAAAATCAGGTTTTAATGTGATTAATTGAGCCTTTTCAAGTAATTTTAGTGCGCGTATATGATTAGCTGCATCATTAGGGATAGCCACAATGGCTTGTTTAGGCAAATCTGCAAGGTTTTTATGTTTTACCGAATAAATGCCCATTGGTTCAAAATAAGTGGTGGAAATCGCGGCCAATTTATTATTATGGTTTTTATTGAAGTCTTTTAAAAAACCCCATGATTGAAATGCATTGACATCAACGTCCCCATCAATTGTTGCCACATTAAGTGTGATCCCATCATCAATGATTTTGACATCAATATCTAAATTTGCTTCTTTCGCACTTGGAGATTGCGCAATAAATTTCCATATATCAGCATCACTTCCATGGCTGCCAATAATAATTTTTTGCGATGTTTGTTCTTGCTGATTTGGCTTATCGGTTGAACTTTCCTCTTGTGAACAAGCGGTTAGCGTAGAAAATGACAAAGCTAATAATAATGCAGATATTTTTTTCATTCGATTATCTCTAATAATTTTTGTTGGTGATATCTAATCAAACAAAAATAGTTTTTTATAAATAATATTTTATTCAGACTCTAAGCTTTTGGTTATATACAGAAAATACACATGAACTCATTCGAAATTGTTATATCGATATAGTTTTAAATTATTTTTAGCAATATTTATTGTGGTATCTAATCAGATATTAAAAATAAACGTGAAAATTCTTCACCATCTAAAAAATAATTTAAAAGGTTGATTAATTATGTCTTTAACACAATTGCCTATTATTGATTTACATGAACTTGATAATCCTGAAACCAGAGATGACTTTTATAAAAAGCTACGTTTTATCGCTCGTGAAATCGGTTTCTTTTATTTAGTTGGTCATAACATTACACCAGAATCTCGTGAGCAGCTCTTAACCACGACAAAACAATTTTTTGCCTTACCAAAGGCAGAAAAAGAAACGATTTCTATGGCGCATTCTCGCCATTTTCGCGGCTACACTGCGTCAACAGAAGAAAGCACTCGAAATCAGCCTGATTACCGTGAACAAATTGATATTGGTGAAGAGTTACCCGCGCTCGAACTGACAGAAAATGACCCAATTTGGTTTAACTTACATGGACCAAACCAATGGCCTCAGGCCTTACCCGAGCTGAAACAGCAAGCGCTGGCATGGCAAAGTGATATGCGTGCCATTGCAGTGAAGCTCATCAAAGCATTTTTGGTTGCTTTAGATCTCCCTGAAAATAGCTTTGAGCACATTATTGCTGAACCTGCCCAGCATTTATTGAAGCTTATACACTATCCCGCGAGAGAAGATAATAACGATGGAGAACAAGGTGTTGGTGCTCATAAAGATGCAGGTATTTTAACCTTATTGTGGCAAGACAACAGTGGCGGCCTACAAGTCGAAACGGATAATGGCTGGATTGATGTCGCGCCATTGGAAAATGCATTTGTTGTAAATATTGGTGAAGTGTTTGAATTAGCAACTAACGGTTATTTACGAGCTAACGTGCACCAAGTTGTGAGAAAGAAAAACAGTGATTCCCGTTATTCCATCGCTTACTTTATTACACCAAGTATTTTTGCTGATGAAGTGCCATTATTAACCTTACCAAGTTATTTAGCACAACAAGCTTTAGGGCCTGATAGCGATCCTCTCAACCCTTTATTTACCAATTTAGGAAAAAATGTGATTAAAGGCCGTTTACGTTCACATTTAGCGGTAACACGCAGATTTTACCCTGCGGAATATGCGCAAATAATAAATAACAGTAATATCCTATAACGAATAGAACAAATTGACATTGATAAAAGAAAATCAGTTGGAGCTAAGTATGTCAGATCAAAGTTACAAAAAAGACTTAAATGGAAGGGCATTATCGCCTGAAACCTTAATGATGAGTTATGGGTATGACCCGCAGCTTTCAGAAGGGTCGATTAAGCCTCCCGTTTTTCTGACGTCAACGTTTGTATTTAAAACGGCTCAGGAAGGAAAAGATTTCTTTAATTTGGTTAGTGGGCGCACACAAGCGCCTAGTCACCAGAAGCAAGGGCTCGTCTATTCACGATTTAATCACCCCAACAGTGAAATTGTTGAGGACCGGTTAGCGTTGTATGAAGGGGCACAAAGTGCCGCTTTATTTTCATCCGGTATGTCAGCGATTACCACTTGTTTGATGGCGGTGTTACAACCTGGAGATGTATTACTGCATTCACAACCACTCTATGGTGGAACAGAAACTTTGTTTCTCAATACGTTAAAGCGGTTTGGTATTACATCAGTGCCTTTTCAAAATGGCTGTGATTTAAACGCTGTTTTAGACGTGGCAAATAGTATTGAGCAAGGCCAAAAGATTGCGGCCATTTATATTGAAACGCCATCAAACCCGCTAAATACAGTGGTTGATATTGAGTTATTGAGCCAAGCAGCGAAACTAATTGGTCAAAAACAAGGTGGAGAAGCCCCACTATTGATTTGTGACAATACGTTATTGGGCCCTGTATTTCAAAAACCTCTCGCATTAGGTGCGGATTTAAGTGTGTACTCACTAACTAAATATGTGGGTGGACATTCGGACCTTGTTGCAGGGGCTGTTGCAGGTAGTCATGAACTGGTGAAAAAAGTCAAAGCGCAACGTAATGCCATCGGAACGCAATTAGACCCGCATTCAAGCTGGATGTTAGGACGTTCTTTGGAAACGCTGCAATTGCGGATGGAGAGGGCAAATAACAGTGCACAAACGCTGGCTGAATTTTTATATCAGCACCCGAAAGTGAGCAAAGTGCATTTCCCTGCATTTTTTCCGAAAGGCAGTGTTGAACACCACGTTTATCAGAAACAATGTAGTGGTGCAGGTTCAACGTTCTCCATTAATGTTGGAAAAGATGAAGCTGATGCGTTCCGTTTTTTAGATAATCTCGCGATTTTTAAACTAGCAGTGAGCTTGGGGGGAACGGAATCATTGGCAAGCCACCCTGCTTCAACAACGCACTCAGGTGTTGCACAAGCAGTACGTGAGAAAATTGGGATTAGTGATAACTTAGTGCGTTTATCTATTGGTATCGAGAATGTAAATGACCTAAAACATGCATTAGAGCAAGCATTAGACGCCATCTAAGCGATTAAATATTATGGAGAGGAATAGGTTTGCTCCTCTCCATTTTCTTGACTAATTTAACCGATATTGAGATGGTAGCTCGCTAAAACCAAGGCCATTGGCTTTTTTCACGTTAATCTGTACTGGAATACGCTCTTTCATCGCTTCTACATGACTAATAACGCCAATCATTTTCCCTGAAGCATTCAGACTTTCAAGAGCATCAAGGGCAATATCTAGTGTTTCGGCATCCAAAGTACCAAATCCTTCATCTAGAAATAGTGACTCTAATTGTGTGCGGTTGCTGACCATGTCTGAAAGTGCCAGTGCTAATGCTAAACTAACAAGAAAGCTTTCCCCCCCAGATAACGTTTTGATATCTCTGACAGAATCAGCCTGCCAGCTATCGATAACTTGTAACTCTAAGTTAGCTTGGTGGCTACGTTGCAATATATAGCGGCCATGGAGCTTATCGAGTTGTTGGTTGGCTAACGTTACCAAACAATCAAGCGTTAGGCCTTGTGCATAGCGGCGGAATTTATCCCCTTCAGCGGAACCAATGAGTGCATTTAAATAACTCCAATCATCGTAACTGAGTTGGCTTTTTTCTATTTCTTGCAGTAAATCTTGTTGCTGGTGGCGTTGTTGTCTATCGGTATCTAAGCGATTAATAATGCGCCCTTGTTGTTGATTATATTGTTTAATTTCCTCATCGAGGGTTGTGATAATGTCGTTTAATTGTGCCTCAGAAAGTGACGAAAAATCTGTGGAACGTTGCTGACTAAGGGCTTCGAGTGCTTGCATGCTTTCTTGATGGCGGGTCTCACTTTGCAATAGCGTTTGGCTGACTCGTTGCTTTAACGCTTCTAACTGTTGTTTTTCTTCAAGGTTTAACAATGCCTCAAGGAAGGTTTGTTGCGTGCTAAATGGGCTTTTTGCCAGTGCATCATTAAATTGCTCTTGCGCTTGTTGATGTTCGAATTTGGCTTTATTGAGTGTCTTGATAATCTCCTGCAAGCGACCATTAAGTGAGGCAATATTTTTATCAACTTCATTTAGCTGTTGACTAAGTTGTTCTTGAGCTAACGAAAGCGCCTCTTGTTGAGTATTCATCTGTTGGATAAATAGAGGTATAGGTAGTCCTGAAAGTTGTGTTTTGCGCTCAGCGTTTTTTTGCTGAAGGACTATATTAGCTTGTTTAAATTGAGTTTCTTCTTTTTCAATTTGCTGATTGAGTTGCTTTAATTGGTCGGATTCAGATTTAAGTGTGGCGCCTGTGACCTCAATTTTTTGGTTTAGAGCCTGCGCGGTGACTTTTTGAGTATTGTAAAACTCACCACGTTGAGTGATATCACTCACCCATTTATCAAAGTTTTCACTTTCTGGTAAGTTCAGATCAAAATGGACTAAAGCTGTTTGAAATTGCTCAGTTTGTTCATTTTTTCGTTGCTGTAATTGAGCTAGTTCTCTCTGCGATTCATCAAATAATTGGGTTTGATATTTTAATCGCTCTTCAATGAGTGAAAGGCCTGCTTGTTGTTGAGTTAAATACGTTTGCTGGTCGTGCTGCAACTGCTTAGCTTGCTGATATTCACGCTCTAATGTCATGAATTCATGGGTGATTTTTTGTTGTTGTGTTAGTTTAGCGGTTAGCTCATTGATAAAGGCACTCACAGCCTGCTCGTTCAGTGCTAATTCAGGTGTAAGTGCTTGCTCACATGTTTTTTTCCAGTTGTGAACCAAGCTATCTAGGTGAGCAGTGGTTTGCTGCAATTGTTGTGCTTGCTCTTTTTGGCGTAGCTGCTGTGTTTCGGATAGCGTGGATAACTTAGTTTGTTGTTGTTTAAGGTGGTCAAGCTGCTCAGTTAAGTGAATGAGTTGCTGTTGTGTTTCGCTCAGGTGAATGGATTCGTATGTTTGTACCGCTGGATGTTGCGTGGAACCACATAGTGGGCACGGTTTTCCTGAAACGAGTTGTTGACGTTCTTGCTCTAAACTGACAATTTTCTGTTCTAATTGGTACTTTTCATTGGTTAGTTTGATGCGAGGTGCCAACTCATTGATTTGAGACTCAGTCAGTTCGCGTTCTTTTTGTGTTTGGCTGCTCTGTTGCTGTAAATCAGCATGTTGCTGATTGTGTTGCTGTAATTGGGCTTGCGCACTCAGGTATTGGGACAGCATTAACGGTAATAATTTGGCATGCTGTAAACGCGTTTGCAGTTGCTCAATCTGTTGATTAACTGCGTAAATATCGTATTTTTCTTGGTCGGCTTTGTATTGTTGTTCTTGTCTTTTAAACGCGAGTGTGTGTTTTTCTAAGGTGGACGTAGTTTGTGTTAATTCTTCTGTGCGTTTTTGTTTATCCACTTGCAGTTGTTCAATTTCGTTTGAGAGTTTCTTTTGTTTCTGTAATAAGGTATTGAGCTGATCACCTAATTCAAAAATAAAACGCCCTTGCTGTTTCCAACTGCCTATTTGCGCGTTGATATCTGCATCTTTTTGTTTTTCATTTAGAAATATGTTCAACTCGTTAAGTTGATGGGTTGCTTGTTGAATCTGGCCTTGTGTCTCATTTATCCACTGTTGTTTTTGTTCAAAAGTTACCTTTTTTTCAGCTATTTGTTGTTTTAATTCGTGTTGTTGCTGCGTTAACTGCAAAATTTGGTTATCGAGAGGGCGAACTGTTTCATCAATCATTTGGTTTTGTTGTTTTACAAAATCAATATGTTTGCGGTGTTCATCCTGAGATTGAATGAGTGTGGCTTGTAGCGGCGTTCGTTCGGCCTGTTGTTTTTCCAGATTGAGTTGTAACTGCTGTTGTTGTTCTGTGTATTCAGTGAGTTGCCTCTGTAGGCTTTCAATATTTTGCCAAAGAGGGCGTAGCGACTCCGCAGGTTCGCCATTCGACAGTTTCTTCAGTTGTGGTTGCGCCGTTTGGTATTCAAGTTGGGCATTTTTTAGTTCATTATCAAGTGATTGTAATCTCACAGTGAGCTGGTTGTGTTGTTGCCACCAATTAAGTTCCTGTTGATGCTGTGCACGCTTTTGCTTTATTTCAGTTTCGTGTTTCAGTAACGTATTTTGCTGTTCTAGCAGCTCTTGGTATTCTGATTCCGTAAGTAAATTAATACTTTGCGCTCTGGCTTTTAAGAGATCTAAATCTGTTTTTGCTTGCTTGTGTTGGTTAAAAATATATTTGGAGATTTGGCTATAAATTTCTGTGCCTGTAATTTCTTCAAGTAGGTCAGCGCGTTCTTTTTCGGAAGCGTTTAAGAAAGCGGCAAAGTCCCCTTGCGATAGCAAGATGGATTTTGTAAAGCGGCCAAAATCTAACCCTGTAATTTTGGTTATTTGGTCGCGAATTTCAGATACCTTAACGGTAATGATTTTGCCATCAGCCACTTGGGCAAGTTCCGCTTTCGGTGGTTGCAAGTTGCCATCTGGTTTATTACCTGCGCGGCGTTGGCTCCAAAATGCGCGATAGGCCGCACCTTTGACTTCAAATTCCACTTCTGCAAGGCAGTCCCCGGTGTGGCGGGTCATCAGTTCGTTTTGGCTTGCGGAAATTGAATCTAATCGTGGTGTCCGATGATATAGCGCTAAGCAGATGGCATCCAATAAGGTGGTTTTCCCCGCACCCGTTGCGCCTGTGATGGCAAATAGCCCCTGGCTGGCAAACGGCTCTTGCGTAAAGTCGATTTTCCATTCACCTTTGAGAGAATTAATATTTTTGAGGCGTAAGCTTAAGATTTTCATATCAATTACCCTTGCTCTTGGCGTAATGCGTCGTAGGATTGTTGGAAAAGTTGGGTTAGACGCTGTTCACGTTCAGGGTCTTCTAGCGTTTCTTCGCTAAGGCGGCGTAAGAAAACCTCTTCTACTGTAAGTTCATTCAGGGTTTCATTGGCCAACGCAAGGTTTTGCCCTTGTTTTTGCTTTCTTGCACGGCGCAGTAACACGACTTCAACGGGAAGGTTTTGTGTGAGTGCTTCGATGCGTTGTTGAATATCCGCGAGATAATCTTGAGAGGCCACCTCAATATCCAACCAAACTGCATTTTCACCTTGGTAATCTTGCCATACGCTAAGTTGTTGTTCTATTTCTTTTAATGAGCCTTTAATCGTCTGTAAGGGCTGAAAAATAGGGATCGCTAACGGGGTGATTTCGGTTAATTCGCTGCCTGTGAATTCAACTAAACAGACACTTTTTTGTTGGGCGATTTCATCAAAACTGAGGGCAATAGGGGATCCGCAATAGCGAATATGTTGTTTTCCACCAATCACTTGAGGGCGATGAATATGGCCAAGAGCAATATAATCCGCAGGGGGGAACGCCCCTGAAGGGAAGGCTTCTAATGTGCCAATATAAATATCACGCACGGAATCGGTTAATTCCGCGCCAATGACAGTTAAATGCCCCGTAGCAATAATTGGAATATCCACGCCGAGCATTGCGCGTTGTTCGAGGGCAAATTGGTAGCTGGCTAGGTAATGGTCATGAATAGCGGTTTGTAGCGAAAGCTGTTTTTCTTCAATACTTTGCCCTGCAACACTCAATTGAATATCCCGAGGGCGTAAAAAAGGAATGGCACACACGAGGCCAATGGGTTGCGATTGTTTATTGTGTAGAGTAATAACATTCGGTTCACTGCCAGAGGTGACCACTTGGGTATTGAGGTAGCTTAATAATGCGCTCGATTCATTCAGAACGGAGACGGAATCGTGGTTACCGCTCAAAATAACCAACTGGCAACCCGTTTTTTGCAAGTCCACAATAAATTTATTATATAACTCGCGGGCATAACTAGGTGGTGACCCTGTATCAAAAATGTCCCCTGCTACGATAACGGCATCAACGTGATGAATTTCGACTTGGTTTACTAACCAATCTAAAAAGTGTTGGTGCTCAGGCGCACGGCTTTTGGTAAAAAAGTATTGGCCAAGATGCCAGTCAGAGGTATGAATAATGCGCATGAGCCATCCGTTCCTGTCTTTGATAAAGGGCATAAATTACTGCTATCCAGTATACCTGATCCTATCAAAACCTCGTGTTTTTCTCGTGTTATGGCGGAATTATTTCACTTAGATGACATTTACCCGCTAATATAAGGAGAAATATTTGATTTGCGAATAGACATTCATAATTCTGTCATAAAAGTGACGCATAATGCGTTCACATTAACAATGTCTTCTTATTTACAGGAACAATCATGGCAAGACGCATTCTAGTGGTTGAAGATGAAGCGCCCATCCGAGAAATGGTTTGTTTTGTATTAGAACAGAATGGTTTTCAGCCAATTGAAGCTGATGATTATGACAGCGCAATTGCACAGTTAGTTGATCCTCTCCCTGATTTGGTTTTATTGGATTGGATGATCCCTGGTGGTTCAGGTCTCCAAGTGATTAAACATATGAAGCGCGATAGCGCGACGCGTGATGTTCCCGTGATGATGTTAACAGCACGCGGGGAAGAAGAAGATCGTGTGAAAGGGCTTGAAGTCGGCGCTGATGATTATTTGATTAAGCCGTTTTCCCCGAAAGAGTTAATTGCTCGCGTTAAAGCTATTCTCCGTCGGATCTCTCCGATGTCGACAGAAGATATCATCGAAATGAATGGGTTAACGTTAGACCCAACCTCCCACCGTGTGACGAGTAATGACACCCCGATTGATATGGGGCCAACGGAATATAAGCTTCTGCATTTCTTTATGACTCACCCTGAGCGTGTATACAGCCGTGAGCAGCTCTTGAATTATGTGTGGGGCGCGAATGTTTACGTCGAAGATAGAACGGTGGATGTGCACATTCGGCGTTTAAGAAAAGCGCTAGAAACTGAAGGTCATGATAAAATGGTGCAAACAGTACGCGGTACGGGTTACCGTTTCTCTGTTCGTTATTAACGACAAACTAGGGAGAGACATGCGTGCTTGAACGCTTATCGATTAAACAGCTGGTTTGGGGGCTGTTTTTATTTATCTTGCCAGCGCTGATTTTGTCCATTTTTATCGGGCATTTGCCTTGGCTGTTGGTGGTTTCGTTACTGGCAGCCTTAGTGTGGCATGCATATAACCTGCTAAAACTATCTTATTGGCTTTGGTTGGATAAAAGTATGTTACCACCCGAGGGGCGAGGAGGATGGGAGCCGATATTTTACGGTATTTACCAGATGCAGCAGCGTAATCGTAAACGTCGCCGCGAATTAGGGCAGTTGATTAAACGTTTTCGTAGTGGCGCTGAATCCTTACCCGACGCCGTTGTGATGATGACCACGGAAGGCAATATTTTTTGGTGTAATCGCCACGCTCAGGCTTTGTTAGGCTTTCGCTGGCCAGAAGATAATGGCCAACATATTTTCAATTTATTGCGCTACCCTGATTTTAGTCGTTATTTTTCAATCAAAAGCTACGACCAAGCATTAACCATTGAGCTGAATAGTGGGGAAATTGTTGAGTTTCGTATCTTGCCTTATACCGAAGGGCAACTACTGATGGTGGCGCGAGATGTCACTGAAAAACGTCGGTTGGAGAAAGCGCGTAGGGATTTTTTTGCTAACGTTAGCCACGAACTACGCACTCCACTTACCGTTATTCAGGGATATCTTGAGGTAATGGATGACCAGGAAGGTATGCCAGCCGTCAATAAAAAAGCGCTGAATGTGATGCAAGAGCAAGCTCATAGAATGGATAATTTGGTTAAACAGCTTTTGCAGTTATCTCGTATCGAAATTGCACCACAAATCAACCTTGATGAGCAGGTAAACATTCCAGTAATCCTCAAAATGATTGAGCAAGAAGCGTTAAGTTTAAGCCAGGGCCGCCAGCAATTTGAGTTTAATATCGATGAATCACTGCGAGTACATGGCAATGAGGAGCAACTGCGCAGTGCTGTGGCGAACTTAGTGTATAACGCTATTAACCATACGCCTGAAGGCACAAAAATTCGTGTGGATTGGCGTAAAACCAGTCTTGGTGCTCAATTTAGTGTGAAGGATAATGGGCCAGGGATCCCGTCAGAGCATCTTCCACGTTTGACAGAGCGTTTTTACCGTGTGGATAAAGCACGTTCACGTCAAGGTGGTGGTGGAACAGGGCTTGGGTTGGCTATTGTGAAACATGCCGTTCAGCACCATAGCAGCCAGCTGGTGGTCACTAGCCAAGTTGGTAAAGGGAGTGAGTTCTCATTTACTTTGCCACCTGTGCTAATCGTTGATGATAAAAAATTGAAAAAATCCTAAATGATCCCACTTTATTAATATAATCAACTTTTTAATAAAGTGGATCCTGTTTGCTTACCTATTAATTAATTTTGTTAATACATTATTTTTTTATATTATCCTGCCAATTAATGATTTTGATATTATATATCCTACCAATTAGTAAAAAAAATGAATGACAAAATGATGAGTTGATTATTTTTCGAGCAAATCATATAACGAGTATTGTGATTTTACTGAAAGGAATCACTGGTTCTGAAAATTAGTTTAGTTATTTCCTCTTGTTTTCGGGTTTGCTATTGCCTTTTTGCCCTATAAAAGTTCTACTTGTTGTCAGTTATTGGCGATTTTTTCTGTTTTTTGATTTTTCGTTTTGTCATAGGCAAGCAGGCATACTTTTTTATATTGTTAACAGTATGTTTATCAGAATTCTATCTCGCTATATATATTTCAAAGGGTTGCTAAGTGCATATCCGTAATTTTTTATTTTCGCTACTAAAAATTAACATAATATGGCTCATCGTTTATCATCAAGAGATATCATCGCATTAGGTTTTATGACCTTTGCGTTATTTGTCGGGGCAGGAAATATTATTTTCCCTCCGATGGTTGGCTTACAGGCAGGGGAACAAGTTTGGACCGCCGCACTTGGCTTTTTAGTCACGGGTGTGGGTCTACCTGTATTAACCGTTATTGCATTGGCGAAAGTTGGGGGCGGAATTGAAGCCCTGAGTTCGCCAGTGGGGAAAACAGCAGGTTTACTGCTAGCGGTAGTCGCTTATTTATCTGTCGGCCCGTTATTTGCCACACCAAGAACTGCAACAGTATCGTATAAAGTCGGGATCGCACCATTATTTGGTGGCGAATCTGATATGTTACTGTTTATCTATAGCGCGGTTTATTTTGTGTTGGTAATTGGTATTTCGCTATATCCAGGGAAACTGCTGGATAGCGTAGGGCACATTTTGGCGCCTGTTAAAATGCTGGCATTGGCTATTTTGGGTGTTGCAGCGGTGATGTGGCCTGCGGGCGATCCAATCCCGTCGACGGTAGACTACCGTGATATGGCTTTTTCAAATGGCTTTATTAACGGTTACCTCACTATGGATACCCTCGGGGCGATGGTGTTTGGGATTGTTATCGTGAATGCGGCGCGTTCAAGGGGTATCGAAAACTCATCATTACTCACTCGCTACACCATGTGGGCAGGCTTAATTGCTGGGGTACTGTTGACGCTGGTGTATTTATCCTTGTTTAAACTGGGTGAAAACAGTGGCTCGCTGATCCCAAATCCAGAAGATGGTGCGGATATCCTACATACTTATGTGCAATACACGTTTGGTGGCTACGGTAGCTTCTTCCTTGCGGTATTGATTTTTGTGGCTTGTATGGTGACTGCGGTTGGCTTGACCTGTGCTTGTGCAGAGTTCTTTAGCCGCTACGTGCCAATTTCTTACCGTAAGCTGGTGTTGATCTTAGGTATTTTCTCTATGGTCATCTCAAACTTAGGTTTGAGTAAATTAATTGCCTTCTCATTACCTGTACTGGTTTCAATTTATCCACCTTGTATTGTCTTGATCTTACTGAGCTTTACATTGAAATGGTGGAAAAATCCAACGGTGGTGATAGCCCCAACGATGCTGGTAAGCTTTGTGGTCGGTTTAATTGGTGCGGTGAAAGCGTCCGAACATTTGAAAGTCTATATCCCAGAGTGGATGACAGCGATGCCATTGTATAAACAAGATTTAGTTTGGGTATTACCTACGCTTGTTGTCTTAGTTGTCGCGATTGTCTGTGACAAAGTGGTGTCACCATCAGTGCAGCATAAGCAAGCTTAATTATCTGAATTATCAAATAAAAGGGAGCCGATTGGCTCCCTTTTTCTTTTTGAGTGTTTTCAAAACTGAAATGTACTTACCAAGTAAATGTAGAGTTTTTTTGTTGGAATTAGTACTCGGTACGAATGAAGTGGTGTGTATGCGCAAGGAGGTGCAGATGAACTACTTAGAGCTTATTGAAACGACAGTATTTAGTCGTGAGCGAAAGTTATTGATGGACGATGATGAGTTTCAATTATTTCAGACATTTTTGTTAGAAAATTATGAATATGGTGACACGATAAGTCGCACTAGCGGATGCAAACATACTGGAATGAAGCAACAAGAGTTTGCTGAGGCGATTGGCTCAAGTGTGGATTTAGTCCGTAGTTGGGAGCAAAAGCGTAGATTCCCATCGGGCATGGCACTTAAAATTTTATTTCTTATTGAAAAAAAACCTAGCATTATCGATGAGTTAAGGAATATTCGGGTTTAACCAAGCCCATGATAGTACAGGGCTTGGTTTTATTACGCTGAATTAATCCACGCCTACCGCACTACCTGCTGGTCGGCGAACATCATTAGAGCCGTAAATAAAGCCTTCGCGGACTTTACCAGAAACGGCGGAGTCATTACCCGATGACTTAGCACTGACGCCAGCACCATCAGGGATAGCAACCATGATTAGCTCAGCGGCGCCCCAAGGTGTTTGCTCAACCATTTTATAGCCCATCTTATCGAGGAGGGCTAAGCTATCTTTCGACACACCGCGCTCTTCGTAATATACCTCATCAGGTAGCCATTGATGGTGAATACGCGGTGCATTGACGGCTTCTTGTGGTGGCATACCGTGGTCAATGATATTCAAAGCAGTTTGCAGGGTGATAGAAATAATTCGTGAGCCTCCCGGTGAGCCAAGCACTAAGAATACTTTGCCGTCTTTGGTGACAATAGTTGGGCTCATTGATGAAAGTGGACGTTTACCCGGCGCGATAGAATTTCGTTCACCTTGTACTAAGCCATAAAGGTTTTTCTCTCCAACTTTTGTGGTGAAATCGTCCATTTCATCATTAAGGAAGAAACCTGTTCCTGGAGGGATAACCACGGAGCCAAATCGACCGTTGATTGTGTAAGTAGTTGAAACGGCATTTCCTTTTTCATCAACAACCGAGTAATGCGTTGTTTCTGGCTTTTCATGAGGCCCCATACCTGGCTGAACTTGTGTTGAAGGTGTCGCTTGGTTTGGCTTGATTTCTTTGCGCAGCTCTTCGGCGTAGGCTTTACTTAACAATTTTTCGGTTGGGTTATCCACAAACTCAGGATCGCCAAGAAACGTATTTCGGTCCATATAGGCGTGGCGCATAGCCTCGGTTAGGGTATGAATATATTCAGCAGAATTAAAGCCCATCTCTTTAAGGTCATAACCCTCTAAAATATTTAAGGTTTGGCAGATAGTAACACCACCAGAGCTTGGCGGTGGCGCAGAAATAAATTGATAGCCTCTATAGGTACAGCTAATTGGTGTTGTGTCCGTGATAGTAAAATCGGCAAAATCTTTCGCGGTGAGTATGCCGCCATTTTTCTTTGACGCCTCCTCGACAGCTTTCGGTATTTCACCTTCATAGAAAGCGGACGGCCCATTTTTGGCAATTTTTTCAAGGGTATTGGCTAAATCGGTTTGTACCAATAAGTCACCAGGCTGGAAAGCACTACCATCAGGTTTTAAGAATATACGCGCAACTTCAGGGTCTTGTTTAAAGCGCTCGGTGGTTGTATCCAGCACATCGGTATCTGCACGGGTTAGGGTGAAGCCTTCTCTGGCAAGCTTAATTGCAGGCTCCATCACTTGTTGGCGGCTCATCGTGCCGTATTTTTCTAATGCGTAATCAAGGCCTTTTACGGTACCTGGCACACCCGAAGCGAGGTAGCCATACAGGCTTGCGTCTTTGATTAACTTACCGTCTTTATCAAGATACATGTCAGCGCTTGCTGCGGCAGGGGCGGTTTCTCTAAAATTAATGAAGAGGTCTTTACCATCAGCCAAGTGAATGGTCATAAAGCCGCCACCGCCAATATTGCCACAACACGGGTTAACAACGGCTTGGGCATAGCCAACTGCCACTGCAGCATCCACAGCGTTTCCGCCTGATTTCAAGATATCTGCGCCAATTTGTGAGGCTAAATGTTGAGATGAAACGACCATGCCTTTTTTGGCTTCAACGGCAGGTTCTGATGCAGCAAAGAGTTGGCTTGAAAATAATAAGGAAAGCAATAATGCAGCAGGGCGTAATGATGTTCTGATCATTCGTATCTCCCAGTTAAGGTAAAGTTTGATGTAACACAAATCAATAATATGAATAATTTGTTAATTATTTGTGTTTTTAATGTATAGCATACAATAGTGCAGAACGTTGAATATTTGAGTTAAGAAGTGTTAACTGGGTAGGGTTATTTATCAATAAGCAGGATTTAAATATGGATAGGAAAAGGGCTCAAAAAGAGCCCATGAAGTATATTATTTCTTATTAAACAATGCCATGTGGACCCAACCATTATTGGTTAAAATGAGAGGGCTTTGCTGTGCACGTTCAGCATGTGTTTGTGCTGATTTAATTTGAGGATAAGCCGCAATCACTTTTTCATTTTTTGCCCATGCAGCAACATCCTCCAGTTTTTGCGTGTAGTTGGCGATAGAAATCTGCTGACCACCGCGCTCAGCTGGCTCAGTAAAATTAGTGACTTCGTTAACGACTAACTTACCCGTGCAGAAACTGCCACGGCCTGAAGATTGGGCTTGCTTCTCGTTATAAAATTTTTGCCCTTCACTGGTCAATGTATATTCGACGCCATCCCCTACTTGCTCTCCACTCCACATATCTTTCACGGTGACTTGTTTTTCGCTTTTTGCCAGTAAACCTGCATTCACTAAAGTATCCAGTTGTTCAATATTACGGTAGCTGAATTTGGTGATAAAGCCTGCTGGCATAGGATCTACATTGATACAAATCGCTTTCTTAGTATCGAGGTAATCTTGGATAGACTTTTTGAAGTTACTTTCTGATGCGGTTTGGCTGCTATCACATCCTGCAAGTAATGCACTGATGAGGGCGATTGAGGTGATGAGTTTTAATTTCATTTTCCGATACCTAGCTTTGTTATTTATTTGTAATTAAATGATTCTAATTGTAACAGTAATATAAATAAGGAAAGGTTTATAGTCAGAGATAAATGATAAGGAAGATTTTGGGGTTGTTTGAGATGTTTCTTAGGACGAGCTTATGAAAAGAAAAAGCGGGCAGTGCCCGCTTTCGAAAAACTAAATCGATTGATTACAGTTTTGCAGAGTTTTTGGTCAGGTAGTCAGCAACGCCTTTTGGAGAAGCATTCATACCTTCTTTTCCTTTTTCCCACTGAGCTGGGCAAACATCACCGTGCTCTTCGTGGAATTGCAGTGCGTCAACCATACGCAGCATTTCGTCGATGTTACGGCCTAATGGCAGGTCGTTAACCACTTGGTGACGAACAACACCGTTTTTGTCAACGAGGAAAGAACCACGCAGGGCAACGCCTGCTTCTGGGTGTTCAATACCGTAAGCTTTCATGATTTCGCGTTTGATATCAGCAACCATCGGGTATTTAACTTCACCGATACCGCCGTTATCTACTGGGGTTTTACGCCATGCGTTATGAACAAACTCAGAGTCAAAAGAAACACCAACAATTTCAACACCGCGTTTTTTGAATTCTTCATAGCGGTGGTCAAATGCGATCAGCTCTGAAGGACAAACGAAAGTAAAGTCCATTGGCCAGAAGAAGATCACAGCTGGACGGCCGTTCAGGTGGGTTTTCAGGTTGAAGTTTTCAACGATTTCACCGTTACCTAAAACAGCAGCAGCAGTAAAGTCAGGGGCTTGACGTGTTACCAGAACCATAATTTACTCCTATGAGTTTGATTTTTGTCCGAGAGATTTTACAAAAAATTATGTATTTTCGGACATAGACTTCCAAAAGGATAAAAAATTATCTTTTGATAATAAAGACATTTAAACCAATTATTGTGATAGGTTTTAGCTATCAATTGTACTGGTTTAATAAATTAATATCAATAAGATAGTTTTATTCTGCCAAAGTGCAAGCATTAATTTATTCCTTTGCCTGTATTGTGACATCTTGTACAAAAATTTGTTGCAGCGCATTCACCATCATTTGTGGGTAAAATTGAAAGAAAATATTTTCAAGTTCACTATACTGCAATAAAAAATCATCAAATGAACCACTTAGCGCACTCAGTTTAGGCCTTCTTTTCGCCATCCCATTCAGGGATTTACCGATATAGCTTTTGTCTGCGTAGCGAATTAACCATTGCTGCGGCCAGAGATACTCATTTAGCTCCTGAAATTTTTCAGGGGTATGACAAAGCTGAGGTTCGATAATATTTCGACAATAACGCACAAATTCAGGCAATGAAATGGCTGGCTCAATTGTCGACCAATGCAAAGACAAAAAATGATCCCATACTAAATCCAAGGTGATCGGCGCAACACGCCGATATTCCTCACGAAACAGCAATTTGGCTTCTTTGACTAAGGGATGTGTGTCAGTAATTCGATCGACGGCACGGTGCATCATAATGCCAGAGACAATTTCGGACGAGTAAATGCCCGCAGGGTTGCCGCGAACGTAGTCAGCCATTGTATTGCCGAGCAGGGAGCTGTCAGCGAGGTGGGCTAGGTGGAGGTGCGCTAGGTAATTCATTCTCTTATAGTATACCTGATGCCTTTCAAATTATAGCTGTGTTAGCGGCACAAACCGACCCTAGTCACATACTTGTGTATGCTCCTAGGGATCAATTTGCTTGCTGCCTTGCTCTAATTCGAAATTCATGAGGTATAAATATTGAGATAAAAACCAAAGTCCTTAAGTCTTTCAAATTATAGCTGTGTTAGCGGCACAAACCGACCCTAGTCACATACTTGTGTATGCTCCTAGGGATCAATTTGCTTGCTGCCTTGCTCTAATTCGAAATTCATGAGGTATGAGTATTGAGAGATAAAAGGAAAAACAGAAATAATTCATTCATCGAATGGATAAATAGCGTACAGAATTTTTTGCTAACAAAATATTTGTTAAATAATGGTGGTTTTTTGTGCGATTTTGCGCTTATTTCTTGCGCCAAAGGCGGTGCGGCACTAGACTAGTCGCCTGTTTTTTTTAGATTGATGTCAATACAATGCGTGTTTCTGATTTTACTTTTGAATTACCTGAAGAACTGATTGCCCACTACCCACAGGCTGAACGTAGCGCTTGCCGCTTATTAAGTCTAGATGGCGGATCGGGGCAGCTAACGCATGGTGTTTTTACGGATGTTCTAGAAAAATTGGAGAAAGGGGATTTACTGGTATTCAACAATACTCGCGTGATCCCTGCAAGGCTATTTGGTCGTAAAGTTAGCGGCGGTAAAATTGAAGTTCTCATTGAACGCATGTTGGACGAGCACCGTGTATTAGCACATGTTCGCGCCTCAAAAGCGCCGAAAGAAGGCTCTGAATTGTTGCTGGGTGAAGATGAAAGCGTCAACGCCACGATGGTGGCGCGTCATGGAGCTTTATTTGAGCTCCGTTTTGATGATGAACGGGATGTGTTGAGCATTTTGAACCAAATTGGTCATATGCCATTGCCACCTTACATCGACCGACCTGATGAAGAAGCGGACAAAGAGCTTTATCAAACCGTGTATAGTGAAAAACCGGGGGCTGTCGCAGCACCAACGGCTGGCCTACACTTTGATGAGCCTTTGCTTGAAGCTTTGCGCCAAAAAGGTGTCGAAATGGCGTTTGTCACGTTACATGTTGGCGCGGGGACGTTCCAGCCTGTTCGTGTTGATACCATCGAAGACCACATCATGCACTCCGAATATGCGGAAGTGCCACAAGATGTGGTTGATGCGGTATTGGCGTGTAAAGCGCGTGGTAACCGTGTTATTGCAGTGGGAACAACGTCAGTTCGTTCATTAGAAAGCGCAGCTAAAGCCAGCCAAGATGCCTTAATTGCTCCATTTTTTGATGATACCCAAATTTTTATTTATCCAGGTTATGAATATCAGGTGATTGATGCACTCATCACTAACTTCCATCTGCCTGAATCGACATTAATTATGTTGGTTTCTGCATTTGCTGGATATAAAAACACAATGAATGCGTACAAAGAAGCGGTTGCTGAGCAATACCGTTTCTTTAGCTATGGTGATGCGATGTTTATCACCCCCAATGCGAATGCAAAATTCGAAAAAATTGGCGAATAATCAGTGATAAGCGGTGGCATCAGCTGCTTGCTTAGCAAATTAATATTATCGATAACATCAGACTGTTTTTCTGATGTTTGGAGGCAAACGTGAAATATGAATTACAAACGACCGATGGCAATGCACGCCGCGGCCGTTTAGTGTTTGAGCGCGGTGTGGTTGAAACCCCTGCATTTATGCCAGTGGGCACCTACGGTACCGTAAAAGGTATGACCCCAGAAGAAGTGAAAGAAACGGGTGCCCAAATCCTGTTAGGCAATACTTTCCACCTGTGGTTACGTCCCGGCCAAGAAATCATGAAGTTGCATGGTGACCTCCATGACTTTATGCAATGGCAAGGCCCGATTTTAACGGACTCTGGCGGTTTCCAAGTCTTTAGTCTTGGCGCGATGCGTAAAATTAAAGAAGAAGGCGTACATTTTCGTAACCCAATTAACGGTGAGAAAGTTTTCTTAAGCCCTGAAAAATCGATGGAAATTCAGTACGACCTCGGTTCAGATATCGTAATGATATTCGACGAATGTACGCCATATCCAGCAGATTGGGATTATGCAAAGACCTCAATGGAAATGTCACTGCGTTGGGCTGCACGTAGCCGCCAACGTTTTGACGAGTTAAACAATAAAAATGCCCTGTTTGGTATCATCCAAGGCAGTGTTTACGAAGATTTACGTGATATTTCGGTTAAGGGGCTGGTGGAAATCGGCTTTGATGGTTACGCTGTAGGCGGCCTTGCCGTTGGCGAACCGAAAGAAGACATGCACCGTATTTTAGAGCATGTTTGCCCACAAATTCCGGCAGAAAAACCGCGTTATTTAATGGGAGTCGGTAAACCAGAAGATTTAGTGGAAGGCGTTCGTCGTGGTATCGACATGTTCGACTGTGTGATGCCAACACGAAATGCACGAAATGGGCATTTATTTGTCACGAATGGCGTGGTAAAAATTCGTAATGCGAAGTATAAATCTGACACATCAACGCTCGACGCGGATTGTGACTGCTACACTTGTCGTCATTACAGTCGTGCCTACTTGCATCATCTTGATAGATGTAATGAAATTCTTGGCGCAAGGCTCAATACCATCCATAATTTACGTTATTATCAACGTTTAATGGCGGGTATCCGCCAAGCCATTGAAGACGGTAATTTCGAAGAGTTTGCGAAAGATTTCTATCAAAAGATTGGAAAACCTGAACCTTCGTTAAATATCGAATGAATTTAAGTGCGAAATCACGCTAATCTGTGTAGCATAGTTAGCTTGGTTTATTCGTTAGACTTCGAATATAAACGCACTGAATTAGTTAGAGTCTGTACTTAAAATTGCTTTCAATAAAACAATGAGGAAAGTTGAATGAGTTTTTTTATTTCTGAAGCAGCGGCATCAGCAGGTGCACCAGCGCAAGGTAGCCCATACACCATGGTTATCATGCTTGTTGTTTTTGCGCTGATCTTCTATTTCATGATTTTGCGTCCACAGCAAAAACGTGCGAAAGAACACCGTAAATTGATGGAATCTATCACTAAAGGTGATGAAGTTTTAACAACTGGCGGTTTAATCGGACGTGTGACTAAAGTGTCTGAAACAGGTTATGTTGTTCTTGAACTGAGTGAGAACACAGAAGTAACCATCAAACGTGATTTCGTTGCTGCTGTTTTACCTAAAGGCACAATGAAAGCAATTTAATTCTGATTTTCCCGAAGGGAACTGCCGTGCTAAACCGTTATCCTTTGTGGAAGTATCTGATGTTGATCGTTGCGATCCTCATCGGTCTGCTTTATGCGCTTCCTAACCTATATGGTGAGGATCCGGCTGTTCAGATCACTGGCGTGCGGGGAACCGCCGCCAATGAACAAACGCTGGTCCAAGTCCAAAAATCGTTACAAGATGACAACATTGAGAGTAAGTCTATCTCTCTGGAAAATGGGGCAATTTTAGCCCGTTTCAACAACTCTGATGTTCAGTTACGTGCTCGTGAAGTCATCATGAATGCACTGGGTGACCAGTATGTTGTTGCATTAAACCTTGCACCTGCGACGCCTAAGTGGCTCGAAGCTGTCGGCGGTGAGCCGATGAAGCTGGGTCTTGACCTGCGTGGTGGGGTTCACTTCCTGATGGAAGTTGATATGGACACTGCATTAGGTAAGTTGCAGGAACAAAACATGGATGGTTTGCGTAATGACCTGCGTCAAGAAGGCATTGCGTACTCTTCTATTCGTAAAGGCAATGATTACAGCGTTGAAGTTCGCTTCCGTAATGCTGACGATCGTAGCCAAGCAGAAAAAGCACTAGCACGTAAATATCCAGACCTCGTGTTTAGTGATGGCAGCGACAACACGATGATCGCTGTGATGACCGACGAGCGCTTACGCGAAGCTCGTAACTATGCTGTTTCTCAAAACATTACTATCATCCGTAACCGTGTAAACCAATTAGGTGTTGCTGAGCCTTTAGTTCAACGCCAAGGTGCAGACCGCATTGTGGTTGAGTTACCGGGTATTCAAGATACAGCACGTGCTAAAGAAATCTTAGGCGCAACCGCTACATTAGAATTCCGCCTTGTCAATACCAGCGTGGATTCATCCGCTGCAGAAAGTGGCCGTGTACCAGGTGACTCTGAAGTTAAATATGACCGTGAAGGGGCGCCATATGTCCTGTATAAACGCGTTATTTTAACGGGGGATCATATCACTGACTCCACCTCTGAAGCTGATGAAAACGGTGCACCGCAAGTGAGCATCAGCCTTGATAGTTCTGGTGGTTCTATCATGTCTGACTTTACGCGTGATAACCAAGACAAGCTAATGGCAACGCTGTTTGTTGAATATAAAGACAGCGGTAAAAAAGATGCGACTGGCCGTTCAATCTTGGTGAAAGACGAAAAAGTTATCAATGCTGCACGTATTTCTGCACGTTTTGGTAGCAAATTCCGTATCACTGGTATCAATAATGGTAATGAGGCACGCCAGCTTTCATTATTATTACGTGCAGGTGCGTTGATTGCGCCAATTCAAATCGTTGAAGAACGTACTATCGGTCCAACACTGGGTATGCAAAATATCGAGCAAGGTCTGAAGGCGTGTATCGCGGGTCTGTTAGCGTCTATCCTGTTTATGATTATCTACTATCGTAAATTTGGTTTGATTGCGAGTAGCGCGCTGTTAGCGAACTTGGTGTTAATTGTGGGTGTGATGTCGTTGTTGCCAGGTGCAACACTTACCATGCCAGGTATTGCGGGTATCGTATTAACCCTTGCGGTTGCGGTCGATGCTAACGTACTGATCAACGAACGTATTAAAGAAGAGCTGAAAAACGGGCGATCCGTTCAGCAAGCGATTCATGAAGGTTATAAAGGTGCCTTCTCAAGTATTATCGATGCAAACTTAACGACATTGATCACCGCTATCATTCTATATGCAGTGGGGACGGGGTCGATTAAAGGCTTTGCAATTACGACAGCGATTGGTGTCGCAACCTCTATGTTTACAGCGATTGTAGGTACACGTGCGATTGTGAACCTGCTATATGGTGGTAAACGTATTAACAAGCTGTCAATTTAAGGAGCACGTTGTGGCACAGGATTATACTGTTGAACAATTGAACTATGGCCGTAAAGTCTATGACTTTATGCGCTGGGACAACGTTGCCTTCACGATTTCAGCTCTGTTATTGGTTGCATCAGTTGTCATTATCGGACTAAAAGGGTTTAACTGGGGTCTAGATTTCACTGGGGGGACGGTTATTGAGATTAACCTAAGTCAACCTGCTGATTTGGATAAAATTCGTGATAGCTTGTCTAACTCGAACCATAAAGACCCATTGATTCAAAACTTTGGTAGCAGCCGTGACATCATGATCCGTATCCCGCCAATTGAAGGTACTGCGGGTCAAGAAGTCGGCAAAGAGATTATTACGATTATCAACCAAAACGTTGATGATAAAGCCACTGTAAAACGAATCGAATTCGTGGGGCCGAGTGTCGGTGCAGAGCTGGCGCAAACAGGGGCATTAGCTCTGTTAACTGCGCTTATCTGTATTTTGATTTATGTCGGTTTCCGTTTCGAATGGCGTCTGGCAGCGGGTGCCGTATTGTCTCTTGCCCATGACGTGGTGATTACCTTGGGTATTCTGTCTCTGTTCCATATTGAGATAGATATGACCATCGTAGCATCATTGATGTCGGTTATTGGTTACTCGCTGAACGACAGTATCGTTGTTTCCGACCGTATCCGTGAAAACTTCCGCAAAATTCGTCGTGGTACACCGTACGAAATCATGAACGTCTCTTTGACGCAAACATTGAGCCGTACCATCATGACATCAGCCACCACATTATTAGTGGTTCTGATGTTGTACCTGTTCGGTGGTGCAATGTTGGAAGGCTTCTCACTGGTTATGTTAATCGGTGTAACTATCGGTACTATCTCATCTATTTATGTGGCTTCTGCATTAGCACTGAAGATGGGTATGAAGCGTGAACACTTGATGCAAGTAAAAGTCGAAAAAGAAGGCGCAGACCAAGAGTCATTACTGCCTTAGTTTTTAAAAACGATAAATAACTAAGCCAATTAGTACTCAAAATAGTTTGTGTTGTGAGTAGGCAGCAAGCGAGCGATATCCCTAGGAACATAGTAAACTATGTGACTAGGGTATCGGAGTGCAGCTAACACCCTCACAACACGAAATATGAAGAGTTACGAACACCTTGTAAGTTACCTTACAAGGTGTTTTTTCTTGCATAGTAGGGTAAACTATCCCTCCGTAAATAGGACTCAGGAAACGCTATGCATTGCCCATTTTGCTCAGCTGTAGATACGAAAGTCATCGACTCGCGTCTGGTTGGTGAAGGTGCTCAAGTCCGTAGACGCCGCCAATGTTTGCTTTGTCATGAACGTTTTACCACGTTTGAAGTGGCAGAACTTGTCATGCCCCGAGTCATTAAAAGTGATGAAGTGCGTGAGCCGTTTGATGAAGAAAAACTCAATCGCGGTATGCAAAAAGCGTTGGAAAAACGCCCTGTTAGCTCTGATGATATTGAACAAGCCATTATTTCTATTAAGTCCCAGCTCCGTGCGACAGGGGAACGTGAAGTTCCGTCGAAATTAATTGGTAGCTTGGTAATGGATGAGCTGAAAAAGCTCGATAAAGTGGCGTATATCCGTTTTGCCTCGGTTTATCGTAGTTTTGAAGATGTGCGTGAGTTTGGCGAAGAAATCGCGAAATTACAGGATTAGCGCCAATGATTGAACAAGATAACATTTACATGGCGCGTGCTTTTGAATTAGCACGTCTTGGCCGTTTTACCACATCACCGAATCCGAACGTCGGGTGTGTGATTGTACGTGATGGCGAAATTGTGGGTGAAGGCTATCACCAAAAAGCGGGTGAACCCCATGCGGAAGTGCATGCACTGCGAATGGCGGGCGAGAAAGCGAAAGGGGCAACGGCGTATGTCACCCTTGAACCTTGTAGCCATCATGGCCGTACACCACCTTGTGCAGAAGCATTGATTAACGCAGGCGTGAGTCGTGTTGTTGCCGCGATGCAAGACCCCAACCCACAGGTCGCTGGGCGTGGTCTGTACATGTTGTCTCAAGCGGGAATTGAAACTCGCAGTAATGTTTTATTAGAGGAAGCCGAAGCGGCAAACCGCGGTTTCTTAAAACGCATGCGTACTGGCTTCCCGTATATTCAGTTAAAACTTGCCGCCTCACTCGATGGTAAAACCGCGTTAGAGACAGGCGAAAGTAAGTGGATCACCAGTGCTGCGGCGCGTAAAGATGTCCAAGAGTTTCGTGCCCAGGCTAGCGCCATCTTAAGCACCAGTAGCACTGTGATTGCGGATGACCCATCTCTGACAGTGCGTTGGAACGAGCTCCCCGCGGATATTCAACACGTTTACCCAGAAAGCCAAGTGCGCCAGCCAATCCGTATTGTGCTGGATAACCACAACCGCGTGACGGCTGACCATAAAGTCACACAACTTGATGGTGAGTGTTGGTTAGTTCGCGCAACCCCAGAAGCAAACACATCATGGCAAGGAAAAGTTGAGCAGATTGCCGTTCCCGCTGATGATAACGGCACTGATCTGGTTATTTTAATGATGCAGCTGGCGAAACGTAACGTAAACAGTATTTGGGTAGAAGCGGGGGCCAAATTAGCGGGATCGTTACTCAAGCTGGGTATTGTTGATGAACTGATTGTGTATATTGCCCCTAAATTACTGGGCAACAATGCACGTGGTTTGGTTGATTTCCCTGCATTAAATGCCTTGGTGGATGCGCCAAGATTTGAATTTACAGATGTGACGAAAGTCGGTGATGACCTGCGTGTCAGGCTACGCCCTGTCTGGTAAGTGCGTTTTTTTGAAATTCGCGCATACGATAAACGAAAGAATGTGATAAAATCCGCGCCCCGCGGGTTATAATTAATATTAGAGGAAGACTATGAACGTAATTAAAGGTGTTGTTGCTGCGCCGAAAGCGCGTGTTGCTATCGCTATTGCTCGTTTTAACAACTTTATTAATGATAGTCTGCTGGAAGGCGCTGTTGATGCGTTAGAGCGTATTGGCCAAGTTTCAAACGACAACATTACTATCGTTTGGGTCCCGGGTGCCTATGAACTGCCATTAACCGCGAAAGCGCTAGTTGAAACTAAAAAATATGATGCCGTTATTGCACTAGGTACGGTTATCCGTGGTGGTACTGCTCATTTTGAATACGTTGCGGGTGAGTGCAGCTCTGGCCTGTCCCATGTTGCAATGAATAGCGAAGTGCCTGTAACTTTTGGTGTATTAACCACTGAAAATATCGAGCAAGCTATTGAACGTGCGGGTACTAAAGCGGGCAACAAAGGCGCTGAAGCTGCCTTAACAGCACTTGAAATGATTAATGTGATTAAAGCCATCAAAGGCAAATAATACACAAATAATGTGACGTCGCGGAGAGTGTGTAAACCTCTTTGCGACACAAATTATTGTGTATAGTTTTTAAATTTAAGGGGAATCTTGTGAAACCTGCTGCTCGTCGCCGCGCTCGTGAGTGTGCTGTACAGGCCATTTATTCATGGCAATTATCTGGCAATCCAATTGCTGAAGTCGAATATGAGTTTATTGCTGAACAGGACATGTCAGACGTTGACGTAAACTATTTTCGTGAACTGTTATCAGGCGTTGCGACCAATGCAACTAAGCTTGATCAACTGATGGCGCCATATTTATCTCGTCAACTCGAAGAGCTGGGTCAGGTAGAAAAAGCGATTTTACGTGTCTCTATGTTTGAATTGAGCTTCCGTGAAGATGTGCCTTACAAAGTCGCAATTAATGAAGGTATTGAATTAGCGAAAGTATTCGGCGCAGAAGATAGCCATAAATTCGTTAACGGTGTATTAGATAAAGCGGCACCAGCGGTTCGTCGTAAAAAATAATAATATCAGGGTTCCCTCCTGTAACACTACAGTAGTCGAGAGGTAGGCTGGGTTTCAGTCTACCTTTGTACTTATAGGCTCGTCGTACTTTAAGTTACGGGTGTATTGGCTAGAATTGGCTCAAATGCAGGTTTTAGTCTATTTTAGGAAGTGCAGTCATTTGCCGCCTATTTGTAACTTGAATTATTCAGAGTATAAATTATTTATTTCGTTTAAAACGAAAATAGAGATAGCGAAAACGGAAAATCTACCATGTCATATGGCGAATTTGACCTCATCGCACGTTACTTTAACCGTCAAACCACTAACCGACGTGATGTGAATATCGGTATTGGTGATGATTGTGCGTTGATGACCATCCCGGAAAAACAGCAACTTGCTGTGAGTACTGACACTCTCGTTTCCGGCATTCATTTCCTACCTACGATTTCTCCCGCTGACCTTGCGTACAAATCATTAGCCTCTAATTTAAGTGACCTTGCTGCAATGGGAGCTGATCCTGCATGGGTTTCTTTAGCTATTACACTGCCTTGTGTCGATTGTGAATGGTTGCAGTCTTTTAGTGATAGTTTGTTCGAACAACTAAATTATTATGGAATGCAATTAATTGGTGGTGATACGACTCGTGGGCCTATGAGCTTAACCTATACAGTGCATGGCTTAGTGCCAGTTGGTAAAGCAATGTCCCGTTCTGGTGCGCGTAATGGCGATTGGATTTATGTGACAGGCACATTGGGGGATAGCGCGGCAGGGCTCGCTATTTTGCAAGATAGACTGCATGTTGCGAACACCGAAGACAATGCGTGGTTAGTTGCTCGCCATTTGCGTCCTCAACCGCGTATTTTACAAGGCCAAGCCCTGCGTAATTTAGCCTCTTCAGCGATTGATATTTCTGATGGCTTGGTTTCCGATTTAAACCATATTTTAAAAGCCAGTGGCTGCGGTGCGCGGATCAACTTAGATTCGTTGCCACAATCGGAGGCGTTAAAACAAAGTTGTAGTGTAGAACAAGGGCGCTTATGGTCGCTCAGTGGCGGTGAAGATTATGAATTGTGCTTCACAGTACCTGAAATCAACCGTGGTGCGCTAGAAATGGCGTTAGCACATACAGGCTCTGGTTTTACCTGTATTGGGCAGATCAAACCCCAATCCGAAGGGATCCGCTACTTTTGCAATAACCAAGAAGTTGATGTAAACCTTAAAGGTTTCGATCACTTTGTTTCGGAAGGTGTTTATGGCGACTAGCCAAGAAAAAGTAGAAGCGAAAAAACGGCTAAACATGCGTAACCCATGGCATTTACTTGCTACGGGGTTTGGCAGTGGATTATCGCCGATTGTTCCTGGAACGATGGGCTCACTCGCTGCAATCCCATTCTGGCTATTGATGTCAGGGATGCCCGTTTGGAGTTTATGGGTGGTGATTGTTGCAGGCTTCTGGATTGGCTGTATGATTTGCCAACGCACGTCGGACGACATGAAAATTCATGACCACGGTAGTATTGTCTGGGATGAGTTTATCGGTATGTGGATTACGTTGATGGCGATCCCTGTGGTGGATTTTGAGTGGGTTGTCACTGCTTTCTTTATTTTCCGTATTTACGATATGTGGAAGCCTTGGCCGATCCGTATTTTTGACCGTAAAGTTGGCGGCGGTTTTGGCATTATGATCGACGATATCATCGCTGCGATTTTCGCTTATGTAACTGTCTGGCTATGTGTTAAGTTTAATTTGCTCTCATTTTTATGAGTAAAATAAGAAGGCCATCAATGGATGGCCTTGCTTGCTTGTCATCATTAACAAAATTATTCCTTTCGACGACTAATTCCCATTACTGATGTTTGTGCTAGCGTTAACCCTTTGGTTTCTGGAGCAAACAATATCGAAACGACTAAACCTAATAACGACACTCCCGCCCCCATCAATACCACATTACTAATACCATATTCACTGATAAACACAGGCAGAGCCCACGTAGAAAAGATGGTTCCGATACGGCTAATTGACATGATCACACCGACGGCAGAAGCACGGATATCCGTTGGGAACAGTTCATTTGGATAGAGCCATTGTAAGATCCCAGGCCCTCCAGAGAAAAAGGCGTAGATCCCAAACATAATGATCACCAGACAGATCCCAAGGTTGGAAAATAGCCCGAGGGTCGCTAGTGCAAGTGTCATAATGGCAAAGCTGCCAATAAGTAAGGGACGTCTGCCCATTTTATTGAGCCAATACATGGCAGGCAGGCAACCTAACATAAAGAATAGGCTGATCACGACGTTACCAAGTGCGGCGTTTTTACCTTGATCCCAACCGAGCTGCCCAACAATTTGTGGGCCGAAGGTATAGATGGCGAACATTGGGATCACTTGGCAAGTCCAAATAATTGCGGTAAATAAGACGAAGGAAAAATGACGTTTAGTGAATAATTGCAGGAAATGTGTTTTCTTCTGTTCTTCCGCTTCAAACACCACGGGTTGCCCGAATAGTTTTTCCATCATTTTTTCACATTCTTTAATTCGCCCTTTACGTATCAACCACAGTGGCGATTCAGGCAAATCAAAGCGACCGATCAAAATAACGATGCAAGGGATTACTGCGCTGCCTAGCATCCAGCGCCAGCCGCCTTCGACATCGTACAGCACATAGCCCACAAGGTTGGCGCAAGTTGCCCCCACATACCACATCGCCGCAATAAAGCCGACGGCAAATGCCCTTTGTTTGGTGTTTGAAAATTCGGTGATCATTGAGGTAGCGATGGGGTAATCAGCGCCAATCACAATGCCAATCAAAAAGCGCATGAGAAGTAGCTGCAATGGCGTGGAGACAAACATGGTGGCGACAGAAATGACGCCGATCGCCACAATGTCAATGAGGAACATTTTGCGTCGACCGACTTGGTCACATATATAGCCAAAGAGTGATGTACCGATAAATAACCCTGCAAGGGTTGCTGCGCCGAGTAAGCCTATCCACTCGCTGCTTAAATTGAGTAAAGGGGTGAGTTGTTCAAGTGCGACACCGATCAGAACCAATACATAACCATCAAGAAAAGGCCCGCCGCTGCCCCACAGCATGATCCGCCGATGCACGGAGGAGAATTGAATATCATCAAAACTTTTCGGTTTCATTGTGTATCCCAGTGTCAGCGTAAAATACGCTATAAAACTCTCGAAGTCTTTGAAACTTCGAGAGTAATACTAATCAGCCGTAACGAAATTCAATGCCGAAAGTGCCACGTGGGTATTCCCACTTTTCGAGTGCACTCTCTAAGCCTAAAATACGGCAAGTACCGCACTCAAGGCAGCCAGCATAGTCAAAACGGACTGAGCCATCTTCTTGTTTTTTATATAAACCTGCGGGGCAGGCCTTTGTTAAAGTGTCGAGCACTTGCATATCAGGGTGTTCTTTGATGACGATATGTGGATTTTCTTCATCGACATTAAATTTATTGATACCAAGTTTGACATCAACGTTAACTGGCTGGCTCATATTGCTCTCACTCCTTTAATTCCATCCTTGATTAAATTCATGAAGCCCACTTTTTTCGCATGTTGCAGCATGGTTTTACGCAGTGGAACAGGCGCTTCATCCGAAATGGTAAATAATTTTTTCGCAATCCCAATTGCCATTTCTGGGTAAGCGGTAAACATACGTGGGTTATCCAAAAACTCAGGCATTTTTTGGTACATCTTCATGTCACGCAGTGGGCCTTCATTTAATAGTGAAAGATATTCACTGAGCCCTTGCTTGCTAAAGTCTTCTTTTTTCATTGCATTAAGCACAGTTTTAGCTGCCGCTTCACCCGAGGCAACGGCTAAATCCATGCCGCGAATGGTAAACCCAAGGTTCATACACATACCCGCTGCATCACCCGCAATTAACACGCCATCACGGACAAGTTCCGACTGCATTTTTAAGCCCGCTTCTGGCACAACGTGTGCAGCGTATTCAATCATCTTGCCGCCTTCAATTAACGGGGCGACAGCGGGGTGCTGCTTAAAATCTTCTAACATTTGTGGAACAGATTTTTTGGCATCTTTGATATGATGCAAACCACAAACCAGACCTAAAGAGACAGTGTCCTCATTGGTATATAAGAATCCTCCCCCCATTAGCCCATCAGTTGGCGAGCCAGCAAATAGCCATGCAACGCCTTCATTGTCTTTAATATTGAAGCGATTACATAAAACATCTTTAGGGAGTTCGATTAATTCTTTAACCCCAACAGCGACATGTTCAGCGCTCACACGCTTCGTCATGCCAATTTGTTCGGCGAGCAGTGAATTCACCCCATCAGCCAAAATAACAACTTTGGCTTCAAGCACATCACCATCCGCTTCGACACCAACGATTTTGCCGTCCCGCTCGACCAGTTTATCAACTCGGATACCTGTAATGCATTGCGCTCCCGCATTTTCAGCTTGTTCTACCAGCCACGGATCGAGTTTTCCCCGTAAAACAGACCAAGATGTTTCGTCTGGGCTCTGCTCGGCGCTATTTTGAAAATCGACGGTGACGGCACCAGTTTCAGTCATAAATGACAGCCTTTCACGGGTGATCATGCGTTCGATAGGCGCTTCTTGGGTAAATCCAGGAATAATGCGTTCTAAACTATGGGCGTACATCCGCCCACCTGTGACGTTCTTCCCGCCAGCGTAGTTTCCTCTTTCAATTAGGAGAACTTGCGCACCTTCACGGGCAAGCACCAGTGCAGCGACAGAACCCGCTAGGCCTGCGCCAACAATGATTGCATCAAAAATATCATCGGACATAGTTTCTCCAAATCATACTAAGCAGTGGAGTGACAACTCCACTGCGATAGGCTTATTTCGCCAATTGTTGCGTTAAAGCAGGCAGAATTTTGAATAAATCACCGACAATGCCGTAATCGGCAAATTGGAAGATAGGTGCGTTTTTATCTTTGTTAATGGCAACGATAGTTTGTGCGCCATTTGCCCCGACCATGTGCTGGATTTGCCCTGAAATACCGACAGCAAGGTAAAGTTCAGGTTTGAGCATTAAGTTGGAAATCCCAACGTAGCGCTCGTGCTCCATCCATTTTTCATTTTCAGCGACAGGGCGGGAGCAGGCAATTTCAGCACCTATGGCATCCGCAAGCGTTTTGGCAATGGCAATGTTTTCTTGGCTGCCGATTCCGCGACCCACACTCACTACAAGGCGAGCTTTGTCTAATTCCACGGAGTTGCCTGCTTTTTTCTGAACCGAGGTACGTACAACAGATTGTTTTGGTTCGACCCATTGTGCAGTTTGAGCCGTCCCGCTGCGTGATGCATCACTTGCAGCTGCTTCAAAGGTGCCTGTGGTAACGGTTGCAATGGAAAAGATGCTATTTAAGGTTTCTTGGCCAAAAGCTAAGCCGCCGTAGACCATATGTTTAATGACTGCTTTGTCGGCTTCGATAGCAATCGATGCCGCATCATTCGATACGGCAGCTTGCAGTCTTGCACCTAAACGAGCAGCCAGTAATTTTCCACGACGTGTATTCGGTAGTAGTAACAGGCCTTTGTCGCCATGTTGTTTAATGGTCGCAACGATGGTGTCAGTGTAGTCTTCCAAAATACGGTCATCAGGTTTGCCCGTTAATTGAAAGACTTGTGTTGCACCCAATTGAAATGCTTGGGAACTTTGTGCTTCATCTAATGCTAATACATTCACTTGCTCACCGAGGGTGAGTGCTCCGCCAATCAATTCGGGTAGACGAGAAGCCATATCGCTAAAGACCCAAACGGTTGATAATTTGCTCATGACGCCTCCGATTAAATAATTTTTCTTAAATGTTCAGCAAATTGTGCAATTTGGTCTTCGCCATCACCTTCAATAATGATGCGTTGACGCACTTTTTGCTTCGGTGCTGCAATCGATTGAGCCGATAAAGCGGCGACATCTGCGAGTGCAATATCAGCGATGCCCCATGCTTGAACTGGCTTTTTCGCAGCGCCTAAAATTGCTTTCATAGACGGAATAACAGGGACGTTAATATCGGAGGTCACTGCAATAATGGCTGGCAGCGGAAGCGACAATGTTTCAATTTCATCTTCAAGTTCGCGCTCAACGACAATGTTATCAGCCCCAAGAGAAACAATTTTCTTCACGCCATTAATGGCAGGAATTTGCAGGCTTTCACCCAGTAGAATGCTGACTTGCTGCGCATTGAGGTCAGCAGAACCGTCACCACAAATGATTAAGTCAAAACCTATTTTTTGTGCGGCTGCACCAAGGGCAATGGCACTTTGATGAGGAAGGGCATGTTCGAATTGGTCATCAATAACCACGACTAATTCATCTGGGCCGCGAGATAACACGTCTTTACGGCCTTTCATGTTGGTCAGCGCTTTGCCACCAATACTTAATGCTGTGATTTTGCTATCGGGTTGTTGTGCTTTAATTTGATTAGCCGCTTCGATGGCATTCAAATCATATTGACTAATTTTGGTATCCGCACGGGAAAAATCTAAAGAGCCATCTGAGCTATTAATAATAATATCTTGTTCATCAGGAACAGATTTATAGCATGTAATAATATTCATTACATCTCCTAAAAATATATTTAATAAATATGATCCGTTTTGGTTTCGGATTATATAATTATCATGAACTGGATATTTAAAAATAAAACCTAGGTCACCAATATTGAAAACTTGAAATTAAACGTGTTTTAAATATTCATACTGCTACCTTACTCACCAATATTGTAAAAATCATCAACTTAGCGACGAAATGTTCAATATTGCTACCCTAATCACCAATACTGAAGGTATTTAATAACATTGCCGTTACAAGATATTTTATCTGTTTGTATTAATTGGTTATTTTGATAATAAAAACACGAAAAAACAGTAACAAATATTTATCACGAATAATATTGTGACCTTAATAACAGAATTGTTAATGACGAGCCGACATGATTTGAATAGTGATTGGATTAATAGTTAATTAAATTTATAGGAATTAAATAATAAATAAGTGGAGAGGTATTGCGAATAATATCTATTTTAAAACTTATGTATTAAATAATAAATCGGGATCGAACTATGAGCAAAGAAAATAAAAAGGGTGGGATAGAACCGAAAGTGTTTTTTCCTCCATTGATCATTGTTGGACTATTGTGTTGGTTAACCGTCCGTGACCTTGATGCTTCGAATGAAGTGATCAACCAAGTGTTTAGCTACGTGACAAACGTGTGGGGCTGGGCATTTGAATGGTATATGGTCGTGATGCTTGGTGGCTGGTTTTGGTTGATTTTAGGGCCATACGCTAAAAAACGTCTAGGGGAAGAGAAGCCTGAATTTAGCCGTGCGAGCTGGATTTTCATGATGTTCGCTTCGTGTACATCGGCAGCGGTACTTTTCTGGGGGTCTATTGAAATTTATTATTATATTTCAACGCCGCCTTTTGAATTTGCCCCTTATTCAACTCAGGCGAAAAGTATTGGGCTTGCCTATAGCTTATTCCACTGGGGGCCATTACCGTGGGCAACCTATAGCTTCTTAACGGTTGCTTTTGGTTACTTCTTCTTTGTACGTAAAATGGATGTTATCCGCCCAAGTAGTACATTAGTACCGCTGGTCGGTGAAAAACGCGTTAATGGTTGGTTCGGAACAATTGTTGATAACTTCTATTTAGTGGCGTTAATCCTTGCGATGGGCACTAGTTTAGGGTTAGCAACTCCGCTAGTGACTGAATGTATTCAGTATTTATTCGGTATCCCTCACACTTTACAGCTTGATGCGATCATTATTTTCTGCTGGATTGTTTTGAACGCAATCTGTGTGGCATTCGGTCTGCAAAAAGGGGTGAAAATTGCCAGTGATGTACGTAGCTACCTGAGTTTCTTAATGCTTGGATGGGTATTCATTGTTGGTGGTGCAAGTTTTATCGTTAACTACTTTACCGATTCTATCGGGGTATTAATGATGTATATGCCGCGCATGCTGTTCTATACAGATGCGGTCGGTAAAAGCGGTTTCCCACAAGGCTGGACAGTATTCTATTGGGCTTGGTGGGTTATCTACGCAATTCAAATGTGTATTTTCCTCGCACGTATCTCTAAAGGTCGTACCGTTCGTGAACTGTGTATTGGTATGGTCGCGGGTCTGACCGCAGGTACCACTCTGATTTGGACGATTTTAGGCAGTAACACACTGCAACTTGTCGACCAAAATATTATTAACATTCCAAAACTGATTGATGAGTTTGGCGTTCCACGCGCCATCATTGAGACATGGGCTGCCTTACCTTTGAGTACTGTAACAATTTGGGGCTTCTTCATCCTCTGCTTTATCGCCACTGTGACACTAATTAATGCTTGTTCTTACACCCTCGCCATGTCGACTTGTCGCGCAGTGAAAGACGGTGAAGAGCCGCCATTGTTAGTGCGCATCGGTTGGTCTGTTTTAGTTGGTGTCATCGGCATTGTTTTACTGGCTCTAGGCGGATTGAAACCAATTCAAACAGCGATAATTGCCGGAGGATGCCCACTTTTTTTCGTCAACATAATGGTAACGCTCTCGTTTATTAAAGATGCCAGAGTGCATTGGAAAAATGACTAATTTACTCAGAAACAACATTTAAGAGGTTATTGATATGGATTTTAGATTGAATGATGAGCAGGAGCTGTTTGTCGCAGGGATCCGTGAACTGATGGCCAGTGAAAACTGGGAAAGCTACTTCGCACAATGCGACCGCGACAGCCAATACCCTGAACGCTTTGTCAAAGCGTTAGCGGATATGGAAATCGATAACCTGCTGATTCCAGAAGAGCATGGTGGTTTAGATGCAGGGTTTATCACCGTTGCTGCGGTGTGGATGGAACTGGGGCGTTTAGGTGCGCCAACATACGTGCTGTATCAACTGCCGGGTGGTTTCAATACCGTACTGAGAGAAGGGACTCAAGAGCAAATTGATAAAATCATGGCGTTCCGTGGTACAGGTAAACAAATGTGGAACTCTGCGATTACAGAACCTGGCGCAGGTTCTGACGTCGGTAGCCTACAAACTACTTATCAGCGTCGTAATGGCAAAGTTTACCTTAATGGTAGCAAATGCTTCATCACCAGTAGTGCCTATACGCCATATATCGTCGTGATGAGTCGTGATGCAGATTCGCCAGATAAACCCGTCTTTACTGAGTGGTTCTTGGATATGAGCAAACCAGGTATCAAGGTTAACAAACTTGAAAAGCTGGGCCTGCGCATGGATAGCTGCTGTGAAATTACTTTTGATAACGTCGAACTGGATGAAAAAGACATGTTCGGTCGCGAAGGAAACGGCTTTAACCGCGTAAAAGAAGAGTTTGACCATGAACGTTTCTTAGTGGCGCTAACTAACTACGGTACAGCGATGTGTGCATTTGAAGATGCGGCGCGTTATGCCAACCAACGCGTTCAATTCGGCGAAGCAATCGGTCGTTATCAATTAATTCAAGAAAAATTTGCACATATGGCGATCAAGCTCAATTCAATGCGCAACATGTTATACGAAACTGCATGGAAGAGTGATAACGGGCTGATCACCTCAGGTGATGCAGCAATGTGTAAATACTTCTGTGCAAATGCCGCATTCGAAGTGGTGGACTCTGCGATGCAAGTACTGGGTGGCGTTGGTATCGCGGGTGAACATCGGATCGCACGTTTCTGGCGCGACCTGCGTGTTGACCGCGTATCGGGTGGTTCAGATGAAATGCAAATACTGACACTAGGCCGCAGTGTACTGAAACAGTACCGCTAATGACGTAACCGTCGTGGATTGACCCTTTGATCATGGTTAGAGGGTCAACCGAGTTTCACAGGAGAATCGAACATGGCAGCGCATTTACCTATGCCTGAATTTGGCCCGCTTTCTGGGGTTAAAGTCGTATTTTCAGGAATTGAAATTGCAGGCCCATTCGCGGGGCAAATGTTTGCGGAATGGGGGGCAGAAGTTATTTGGATTGAGAACGTGGCATGGGCAGACACTATTCGTGTCCAGCCAAATTACCCGCAGCTATCGCGACGTAATTTACGGGCGCTCTCATTGAATATCTTTAAGGATGAAGGACGAGAAGCATTTCTTAAGTTAATGGAAACGACGGATATATTTATAGAGGCGAGTAAAGGCCCTGCTTTTGCCCGCCGAGGGATCACGGATGAAGTGCTGTGGGAGCACAATCCAAAATTGGTTATCGCTCACTTATCGGGCTTTGGCCAGTATGGCGACCCGCAATATACCAATCTTGCTGCATATAACACCATTGCTCAAGCCTTCAGTGGCTACCTGATTCAAAACGGTGATAAAGACCAACCAATGCCCGCTTTCCCATATACGGCAGACTATTTCTCGGGTATGACCGCCACAACCGCGGCATTAGCTGCGTTATATAAAGCGCGCGAAACAGGGAAAGGGGAAAGCATCGACGTGGCAATGTATGAAGTGATGCTGCGTATGGGGCAATACTTCATGATGGATTATTTCAATGGTGGTGAAGTTTGCCCACGTATGACCAAAGGGAAAGACCCGTACTATGCAGGTTGCGGCCTGTATAGCTGTAACGATGGTTATATTGTCATGGAAATTGTCGGTATCACGCAAATCCAAGAAATTTTCAAAGATATTGGTCTCGCACATTTATTGGGTACTCCTGAGATCCCAGAAGGCACACAACTGATTCACCGTGTTGAATGCCCATATGGGCCACTCGTTGAGGAAAAATTAGATGAGTGGTTAGGCGCACGTTCCATCGAAGAGGTACTTGCAAGGTTAGCTGAGCTGAATATTGCGAGCGCTAAAGTGTTAACCATTCCTGAGTTAGAAACTAACCCACAATATATTGCCCGTGAATCCATCACCAGTTGGCAAACCATGGATGGGGAAACCTGTCGTGGCCCAAATGTGATGCCAAAATTCAAAAACAATCCAGGACAAATCTGGCGTGGTATGCCATCTCACGGTATGGACACCACTGAAATACTAAAAAACATTGGCTACAACGAAAATGATATTCGGGAGCTGGTCGATAAAGGGCTAGCGAAAATTGTTGAGTAATTAAGTGATTATTCAGGTCAATCTTTCCTGTTGGCCTGAATGTTCATTGGGGAAATAGAGGGAAAACAATTAATGGATGTAATCGGTAGACAAAATTTGCGTCAAATGTGGGACGACCTTGCGTTAACTCACCAAGACAATAAGGCGCTTATCTTTGAGTCTTGCGATGGAAATATTCGTGAATTCAGCTATTTAGAAATGAATGAGCAAATCAATCGCACAGCGAATCTCTTTTTAGCCTATGGCATTCAAAAAGGGGATAAAGTTGCCTTACATCTGGATAATTGCCCTGAATTTTTCTTTTGCTGGTTTGGTTTAGCGAAAATCGGCGCAATTATGGTGCCCATCAACGCACGGTATAAATATAACGAAAGCGCGTGGATTATGCAGAACTGCCAACCTCGTATGGTAGTGACTTGCACCGTATTTTTAGATATTTATCAACGTGTTTTGGCGGATGAAAGCACTTGTCTTGAACATGTTTTTTTAATTGCAGATACACCCGTCCGACAACAAGATGGCATTTCGGACTTTTTATCAGAACAAGCGGCTCAGCCAGCGGCGCTCACACAAATTGTTGAGCTCAGTGTGAGCGATACTGCGGAAATCTTATTTACCTCAGGAACAACGTCAAAGCCTAAAGGGGTGATTATCACCCACTATAATTTACGTTTTGCGGGGTACTACTCTTCATGGCAAAACGCGTTACGTGCCGATGATGTGTATTTAACGGTGATGCCTGCTTTCCACATTGACTGTCAATGTACGGCATCGATGGCAGCTTTCTCCGTTGGTGCAACGTTTGTCTTAATCGAAAAATACAGTGCGCGGCGTTTTTGGCAGCAAATTGTTAGGCATCGTGCCACTGTGACTGAGTTAATCCCAATGATGATCCGAACGTTATTAAGCCAACCGCTGGCGGATAACGAAAAAGAGCATTGCCTGCGAGAAGCCATGTTTTATCTCAATTTAAGCGATGAAGAAAAAGAGCAATTTATGGCACGTTTTGGCGTGAAACGCTTTTTAACTTCTTATGGTATGACCGAAACGATAGTGGGGTTGATTGGGGACAGACCTGGTGATATCCGCCGCTGGCCATCAATTGGCCGCCCTGGTTTTTGCTACCAAGCGCAAATTCGGGATAAAAACAACCAACCCGTTGAAACAGGAGTGATTGGCGAACTGTGTGTTAAAGGTGAGCGCGGTAAAACGCTGTTTAAAGCGTATTACAATAACCCCGAGGCTACAGAAAAAGCCTTTGATGGCGCAGGTTGGATGCATACAGGGGACTTCGCTTACCAAGACGAAGACGGCTTTTTCTATTTTGTTGATAGAAGCAGCAATATGATCAAACGCGGTGGTGAGAACGTCTCTTGTAGTGAAATCGAAAATATCATTGCCTCACACCCTGCCATTGTGGATGTAGCGGTCATTGGTGTTGCGGATGATATACGTGACGAAGCCATTAAGGCGTTTATTGTGCTGGAAGAAGGGGAAACCTTAACGCAGGAGGAGTTCTTTGCCTTTTGTGAAAAACAAATGGCGAAATTTAAAGTACCAACATGTGTTGAAGTGCGCAAAGATTTGCCGCGAAATTGTTCTGGGAAAGTACTGAAAAAACATCTGCAATAATCGGATCATTCTATTAATTCTGAGGATACCTCTGTTTATTACTTAAAACAGAGGTATCCCCCTATGATGACGAAAGGATTGCACTATGAGTGAATCATTAAAAATTACCCGTAATGGCTCCATTTTGGAAATCGTACTCGATAGGCCTAAAGCGAATGCGATAGATGCAAAAACCAGTTTCAAAATGGGTGAAGTTTTTCTTAACTTTCGAGATGACCCATCTTTAAGAGTCGCCATTATTACAGGGGCAGGGGAACGTTTTTTCTCTGCAGGGTGGGATCTAAAATCCGCTGCGGAAGGTGAAGCCCCTGATGCTGATTTTGGTCCAGGTGGCTTTGCTGGGTTGACTGAGATTTTTAATCTTAATAAACCCGTGATTGCGGCGGTTAACGGTTATGCATTTGGTGGCGGTTTCGAACTCGCATTGGCGGCAGATATGATTATTTGTTCAGAAAATGCCAGTTTTGCGTTGCCAGAAGCCCAATTAGGGATTGTTCCAGACAGTGGCGGTGTTTTACGTCTGCCAAAAATAGTGCCTGCACCTATCGTGAATGAAATGGTAATGACAGGCAGGCGCATGGATGCTCAAGAAGCATTGCGTTGGGGCGTTGCGAATGATGTGGTGCCTATTGAAAAATTGATGGATAGAGCCCGTGAGCTGGCAGAGCAAATCACGCAAAGCGCGCCATTAGCGGTTGCGGCATTAAAAGAAATTTTCCGTGCAACTGGGGAGTTGACTGTCGAAGAGGGTTACAAACTGATGCGCAGTGGGGTATTAACCAATTACCCAGCGGTTTTACACTCTGAAGATGCGACAGAAGGGCCGTTAGCGTTTGCAGAGAAACGTTCTCCAAGTTGGAAAGGCCGATAATCTAGCCACCTGAGAGGTCAATTGTGAGCTTCTATTCATTTGAAGGCGTAAGGCCCGTGATACACCCAACGGCGTATGTTCATCCTTCCGCGGTCGTGATTGGTGATGTAATTATCAAAGAAGGAGTATTTGTTGGGCCGAATGCGTCACTCAGAGGGGATTATGGGCGCTTAGTGATTGAAAAAGGGGCCAATATTCAAGATTGCTGCATTATGCACGGTTACAGTGATGTAGAAACGATTGTGCGGGAGTGCGGGCATATTGGTCATGGCGCTATTTTACACGGGTGTATCATTGGCCGCGATGCTTTAGTCGGAATGAATAGCGTCATCATGGATGGCGCCGTGATTGGTGAGGAAAGCATTGTTGCTGCAATGAGTTTTGTTAAAGCTGGTTTTCAAGGCGAACCACGGCAAATGTTAGTGGGGAGCCCCGCACGATTTCTTCGTCAGGTTAAGGATGAAGAACTACATTGGAAGCAATTGAATACAAAAGAGTACCAGGATCTTGCTGGGCGTTATCTTGTTGGGTTAGACGAGACTAAGCCCCTCACTGAAATTGAAATTAATCGACCAAAACTATTTGGTACCACAGAAGTGAAGCCTAAAGGGCAATAATAGGTATTGGTCGGAAATAAAAAAACGCGGGTTTAAAACCTGCGTTTTTTTATTGATATAACATATTAACTAGCGGCGCTGTGCTTTGGATAACATCCATTGCCATTTCTGTTCTCTATTCAGTTCACTTGGTGGCATTGAAGCCGCTTTCACGGGGGAATCTATGGTGACTTTTTCCGATTGGTGGTTTCTTAAACGAGAATAAAGTTGGTTATCAATTTTACTCACTTTAATTAAACGCTGGCATTGGCACCCACGACCCGATAGTTTATTCGGGATCATTTTAACTTCACATTGGATCTCAGCCACATCCGATAGAATATAAGAAACAATATTAACAGCATTAGGATGCGGAATATCGAAATTGTTAGATATTTCTCTGGCGGTTGTCCAACGACCTTGCTTCATTACCCAATGTGCTATGGATAAATACAAGGGTTCGTTAATATATTGTCCACACATAAGCGCTCCCAAATCTAATTATTAAAATTGAATAAATAAAGAGAAACTATATGTAAATTGTAGTTGGAATAATGTTATTTATCTCCCGTAATAAATTAAAGGAAAATAATTAATTATTAAAGCCTGGTTAAAATTGTTAAAATAATATATTTGTTATTGATTTATTTTACTTTGCTTTTAGATAGTTAAGTAATTTATAACGAATATAAGTCAGAGCCTAAATTGCGCAGTCATACAGTGACAAGGTTCATAATAATAGATTTAAAAATAATTTGCATGTGTTTATTTTTGAAAATTACATTCAAGGTAATAATTTTGTTTATATTCTATTTTTGGGTGAAGAGATAAACATTGTTGTTTATTATCTGATTATATTTGGTTTTTTTATTGAAAGGGATGTTATTAAACTAAGGGGAATATGTAAATGTTGTTATTTTAGATGACTATTTTTATAACAAACTAATCTAATACTCAATTAATGCGTATTTGAAAGAAAATGAGAGTCATTACACGAAATAATGACTCTCATTTAATAAAAGGTTATTTATTCAGGTAGCTTGTGATTGAATTAACAATGCCTTTGGCATTTAATCCAAGATCGGCAATCAGCTCTTCTTGGCTACCTTGGGAGATAAAGTAGTCTGGCAAGCCAAGGTTTAATACAGGAATTATTTTCTTTTCATGCATTAAAAACTCGTTCACGCCACTCCCTGCGCCACCCATGATGGCATTTTCTTCGAGTGTCACTAACACATCATGGCTATTTGCCATCTCGAGGATCAATGCTTCATCCAAGGGTTTCACAAAGCGCATATCCACAACGGTCGCATTTAATTGCTCTGCGGCTTCAAGCGCGTGGCTGAGTAAGGTCCCGAAGCACAGAATAGCCACTTTTTCACCTTTGCGGCGGATGACTCCTTTACCAATAGGTAATGGTGCTAAAGGCTGGAGTTCAGCCCCTGTACCCGTACCACGAGGGTAACGGACAGCACTTGGACCATCGTTATAGTGGTAGCCAGTGTGTAGCATCTGGCGGCACTCATTTTCATCACTAGGGGCCATGATAACCATGGTTGGTATACAGCGCAGGAATGAAATATCAAAAGACCCTTGGTGAGTTTGCCCATCGGCACCTACGATCCCTGCGCGATCAATTGCAAACATCACGGGGACTTTTTGGATTGCTACATCATGAATAACTTGGTCATAGCCACGTTGCAAGAACGTTGAATAGATAGCGACAATCGGTTTATAACCACCAATCGCTAAACCTGCAGCAAAGGTTACAGCGTGTTGCTCAGCGATAGCGACGTCGAAGTATTGGTCTGGAAATTCTTTTGAAAAACGCACCATACCAGAGCCTTCACGCATGGCTGGCGTGATAGCCATTAATTTGCCATCATCTTTTGCTTCGTCACACAACCAATCACCAAAAATTTTGGAGAATGTTGGGCCAGTTTCTTTGCTTTTCGGTAACGTAAAGGTACTTGGGTCAAATTTAGGTACTGCATGCCAGCTAATTGGGTCTTTTTCCGCAGGCTCATAACCACGGCCTTTTTTGGTCATGATGTGCAGAAATTGTGGCCCTTTTAAGTCACGCATATTTTTCAATGTTTGGGTGAGTGCAACAACATCGTGTCCATCGACAGGGCCAATATAGTTGAAGCCAAGCTCTTCAAACATTGTACCAGGCACCACCATACCTTTGATGTGTTCTTCGGTTTTCTTCAGTAATTCTTTAATCGGTGGCATGTTAGAGAACACTTTTTTGCCACTTTCGCGTAATGTGGTGTACAGCTTGCCAGAAAGTAAGTGCGCCAAATGGTTATTGAGCGCGCCAACATTTTCTGAAATCGACATTTCGTTGTCGTTGAGGATAACCAGCATATCTGGCGCGGCATCTCCTGCGTGGTTCATGGCTTCAAATGCCATCCCTGCCGTGATTGCACCATCGCCAATGACACACACGGTTTTACGGTTTTGTTTCTCTTTTTCTGCCGCAATGGCCATACCTAAACCAGCACTAATGGATGTTGAGGAATGGCCAACGCTTAAAATGTCATACTCACTTTCACCACGCCATGGAAATGGATGTAAACCATTTTTTTGACGAATAGTATCAATACGGTCACGGCGTCCCGTTAAGATTTTATGGGGATACGCTTGGTGGCCGACATCCCAAACTAGGTTATCAAAGGGGGTTTTGTAGACATAATGCAAGGCAACAGTCAGTTCTACTGCACCAAGACCAGAGGCAAAGTGACCGCTAGAGCGACCCACGCTACTCAGTAAAAATTGTCTGAGTTCATCACAAAGCTTAGGTAAGCTTTCTTTGGGCAGCAGACGAAGCTCATCAGGCGTCTCAGCCAATGCTAGCGTTGGATATTTAGCGATATCAATACTCATTAGGTGCTCACTTATAATTAATCAAAAATACCCATCCTATTTTCAGCGACAGTAAGGGGCTGTATTTTCTTACGCTAGACATACATAAAAATCGATGTTTCGCGATTTGTTCTATTAGCCACTGACCCATCACATCAAATAGTTAAGGTAAAGCCCGTTTTACAGCTTAAACTACATCGGGTAATCAATGCCGTAATTATCAGTCTTCTTAATGCCTAAAGGCAAAGCATATTGTCAGCTTTTACGCTCAATAATAAAATTAGCTAAAGCACTTAGCATCTCTATATTATACCCATGGGATTGGATCGTCTCTAAAGCGTCTATTGCATCATGATATAGCTCACGCGCTTTTTTCTGTGCAGCCTCAAGGCCGAGTAGCGATGGGTAAGTACTCTTTTCATGTTCAGCATCCGCGCCTTGGCGCTTACCCGTTACCGCACTATCCCCAATGACGTCTAGGATATCGTCTTGAACTTGAAAGGCAAGTCCAATGGATTCAGCATATTTATCTAAGGCTGGTAACAATTGATGGCCTTTATCGCCAGCGGCATATGCCCCAAGACGAATCGCTGCACGAATGAGTGCACCAGTTTTATGTTGATGAATACGTTCTAATGAAGCAAGGTCAACATGTTTGCCTTCTGCATCTAAATCAAGGGCTTGGCCACCACACATTCCTGCTAGGCCACTGGCGTAAGCTAGTTCAGCTATCATCGCGATACGGTCTTTATCAGAAATATCAGGCATTTTCGCTGAAGCAAGTAACTGAAACGCGAGGGTTTGTAAGGCATCACCCGCTAAAACGGCATTACCTTCACCATACTTGATATGGCAAGTCGGCTGGCCGCGACGTAAATCATCATCGTCCATAGCGGGTAAATCATCATGAATCAATGAATAAGCATGAATACATTCAACTGCTGAGGCGGGGGCATCAAGGTTTTCTTCACTGACACCCAGCATGGAGCCGACTGCATAGGTTAGAAAGGGGCGTAAACGTTTCCCACCTAATAATGCACCGTAACGCATTGCATTGGCTAATGGCAGTTCTGCAAAAGGCAGTGCATTTAGCGTATCTAATAGGTATTGGTTAACTCTGTCGTAGGCATGTTTTTGTTGCAGTGCAAAGCTATCTGGAAGTTGTTCAGACATAATTTATTCAGTTTCAGGTGAAAAATCGGCAAGGGGTTTATTTTCATCATCGCTAAGCAATATTTGTACGCGTTGTTCGGCCTGTTGCAGTACTTTTTGACCTTGTTTGGCGATTTGGACACCACGCTCGAATTCATTGAGCGCATCTTCTAGTGGAAGATCGCCAGATTCGAGGCGAGCAACAATTTGCTCCAGCTCTTGAAGTGAGTTTTCGAAACTAACAGTTGGAACTTGCTGAGATTTTTCTTTAGCCATGTTATTTAGCCACTAATGTTAAATCAATATATTTGGAGTATTTTAAATATTTAGCAGACTAACGCAGTCTTGCTACGGTTACAATTTATTATTGGTGTTTTTAGATTCAGTCCGCAAGATAGTGTTATAATACGCCTCTTTATTGACAATTGGTAACGTGTACATGTGTCACTGTGAGATACATTCGTTAGCCCCAACAACCATGAACATGCAGCTATTATGAAGTTTATCATTAAGTTATTCCCAGAAATTACCATTAAAAGCCAAACTGTTAGGCTACGTTTTATTAAAATTTTGACCAGTAATATCCGTAACGTGCTTAAGTCACTTGGCGAAGAAATTTCGGTTGTCCGTAATTGGGATAACATAGAAGTGCGTGTGAAAGGGGAAACGAAGCATGACGAAATTTGTGACATGCTCAGTCGTATTCCAGGTATTCACCATATTCTTGAAGTTGAAGAAAAACCGTTTACCAGTTTGCACCATATCTTTGAAATGGCTCACGAAGCTTACGGCCCATCATTGGAAAATAAAACCTTCTGTGTGCGTGTAAAGCGCCGCGGTAAACATGAGTTTTCATCTATTGAAGCTGAGCGCTACATTGGCGGTGGGTTAAATCAACACATTGCTTCTGCGAAAGTGAAGCTTAAAGACCCTGATACCACCGTACATTTAGAAATTGAAGATGACAAACTCATCCTAGTGAAAGCGCGTATTGAAGGGATCGGTGGTTTCCCAATTGGTACTCAAGAAGATGTTTTATCGTTAATTTCAGGCGGTTTTGACTCAGGCGTTTCCAGCTACATGCTAATGCGCCGCGGCTGTCGCGTGCACTATTGTTTCTTTAATTTAGGCGGCGCAGCCCATGAAATTGGTGTGAAACAAATTGCTCACTATTTATGGAACCGTTTTGGGAGCTCCCATAAAGTGCGCTTTATTGCCGTTAACTTTGAACCTGTCGTCGCAGAAATTTTAGAAAAAGTCGACGATGGCCAAATGGGTGTTGTATTAAAACGTATGATGGTGCGTGCGGCGTCGAAAGTTGCAGAGCGTTATGGTGTGCAAGCGATTGTGACGGGGGAAGCACTTGGGCAAGTTTCTAGCCAAACCTTAACAAACTTACGTTTGATTGATAATGCGTCTGATACGTTAATATTAAGACCGCTGATTTCCCATGACAAAGAGCACATTATCAAATTAGCTCGTCAAATTGGGACGGAAGATTTTGCGAAAACCATGCCAGAATATTGTGGTGTGATTTCGAAAAGCCCAACAGTGAAAGCGGTAAAAGCACGGATCGAAGCGGAAGAAGCTAACTTTGACTTTTGTATTTTAGAGTCTGTTGTTGAGCAGGCACAAAATATCGATATTCGCCAAATCGCACAAGAAAGTCTAGAGAAAGTCCCTGAAATTGAAATGGTCAGTGAGCTTTCAGTGGAAAATGAAGTGATTGTGGATATCCGCTCTATTGATGAGTTCGAAGATAAACCTTTGAAAGTTGAAGGTATGGAAATCAAACATATTCCATTCTACAAACTCAGCACACAATTTGGTGACTTACCAAAAGATAAAACCTATCTATTATATTGTGACCGTGGGGTGATGAGCCGTTTACAGGCGTTGTACCTCAAAGAACAAGGGTTTGATAATATTAAGGTTTACCGCCCATAAGCGAGACAGGGTGCTTGTATCATCCAAAACTTATCAAAGAGAAATGTGGGGGAGATAACCCCCCCACAAGACTACTTACCGCACGATAAAGTAGCTTGAACCAGAGTATTTCCGCTACTGATGCTTAACGAGCACAATCTTTCTTGCATCATGCCTGAAAAACTCAATACCGTAAGACACACGGTAATTAACCCTACAAGGGCAATTTTGGCCATTCCTCTTGACTCCTTTTCTAAAAGGAGACAGAATCAAACTGTTAGGTTTTT